>NZ_VPDM01000010.1:0-101818 GCF_013417645.1 Acinetobacter sp. YH12236 | reverse complement strand
CAACCTGTCCTAATTCTATAGAGAATAGCTTCAATAAAATTGCGTAAATTTGAGTTGTGGTGAATGGATAAATTACGCAGAATAACTTTCAACTTTTGCCAGTGTTGATCTGTCAGCATGGTACGAGGCATAGCGAATAGTAAAATTGGGTTTGGCGATTTGATTTTACTACTTCGCTATTTTTTTAAGCTAAAAGTGTCAACACACCCCAATTGAATCAGTGAAATGTGGAAAAATAAACCGAATCCTATTGTGCCCTAAATTCTTATAGAATATGCCGTCTTTGACATGGCAGAGCTGTCAAAAGATAGATGTTAAGAAAAGGTTGCATCCGCTATGGAAACACTCAAAAAGATGTCAGTTTTTCTGATGCTGCTGATCGCATTAAGTTTAGGCATGGGTGGTTTGTGGCATCAATTACAAGGCGGCAGTATGTTTTATACACTGATTGGATTGCTGTATGGACTCAGTTTGAATTTCTATTTCAAAAAGCAGGAAAAAGCCTTATATGCGAATTCTGCTGTATTGCTGGGTGTTATTCTCTGGGCAGGTTATCAACATGGCATTAATTTTCTATAGTACAAATTATTTTTGCTCTACTAAAGCCCCATGGATACTGCTCTGTTTCAGCAATTAAACAACAATATTCTATTGAAAAAAAATCATTTGACCTTATCTTAAATTGAAACCTATATAAATAATTGAGACCCGATTTTTATGTTATTTCATACCCCCAAATTACCCGCTGAAATCCGTATTAGTCACTTGAATGCGCGCATTAACGAGCAACGAAAAAAAATAGCGCAAACAACTTCATCTAAACTGGAACTTTTGCAATTGAGCCAGCAATTGTCAAAAGAAGCGCGTGCGCGTAAGAAAACTAACCAGAAAATCTATGTACTCGATTTTAAAGGCGATATGGCTGCGTCTGCGGTAGAAAGCCTGCGTGAAGAAATTACCCTGATTCTATCTACAGCGAAAGCTGGTCGTGACCGTATCATTGTACGTTTAGAAAGTCCGGGTGGTATGGTGCATGGTTATGGTCTTGCAGCTGCGCAGCTGGTGCGCTTACGTGAAGCGGGTTTTCATGTGACCATCTGTGTTGATAAGGTTGCAGCCAGTGGCGGTTATATGATGGCGTGTATTGCAAATGAAGTGATTTCTGCGCCGTTTGCGATTGTGGGTTCAATTGGGGTAGTGGCACAGGTGCCAAACTTTAACCGTCTGCTGAAAGAAAACAAGATCGATTTTGAACTTTATACTGCGGGTCAATACAAACGTACGGTGACCATGTTTGGTGAAAATACCGAAGAGGGCAAAGCCAAGTTTGAAGAAGAATTGCAACAGACACATGCCTTGTTTAAACACTTCGTGGAAAAATATCGTCCACAGTTAAATGTTGAAAAAGTGGCAACGGGTGAACACTGGTATGGTCAGGATGCCCTAGACCTGAATCTGGTGGATAAACTGCAAACTTCCGATGAATATCTGCTAGGCCTATTACCACAACATGATGTGTATTTAATCCAGACCCGTAAAAAACCAACGCTGGGCGAAAAACTAGGTTTGCAAGCAGCACAAATTGCAGATTCTTTTATCCCTGCGGTGATGAATAAAGTGGTAGATACGCTAACCAAAGCCAATTCAAATCTGGTTCAGATGCGCGATCCTAAACTTTAATTCATTATTCAGTTATGAATCTAAGAGCTCACTTCGGTGGGCTTTTTTATGATCTAAAATCAAACAATTGTGCTATAAATAACTGACTTATAGTGGTTTCTCATTTATATGCTCACGTTTCTTTTACTATTCGGCTTCTTCAGTATCATTTTTATTCCGATGCTATGTATGTTCTATTCTGAAGCGAAATTAACCACTGACGAATCGAAGAAAATTTTATTTTGGCTCAGCTTTCTTCCGGGCACTTCAATCTTTTTACTTTACGCATTTTTAAAGCCAGATGCTCCACCTGTTATTCCTTCGCAGGACTGTGGCGTGATTCAATTTTACCAATTCAATGCTCGTCGTGGTGGTTACTTTGAGCGTGTCAGCATCCGCTTTGATGGTGCTCAATATAATCGTCATCTATTTTTTGATAAGCATCTAAAGAAAATTCCTCAAGGTCAAAAAGCCTGCTTTGAATATTTAGATAAGTTCAAATATCCGCATTTGGCAGAATCTAAGCTGGTTAAATGGATTGAACCTTCATAAATATCAGGCATGGTTACTGCTCATCAGCTAAAATGAAGCATATTTCCATTAAGAGCAGAAAGATGACCGTGGCTGAAGCATTTTTAGCAATCCAAAATTGTTATTTTAACTATGAATTTGAGGAACTGAATTTAGCGGATGACTTCCCAGAAGAGTTGCCTGTTTCTCTACGTGGAATTATGTACAGACATGAGATTCAATATCCCGATGCCACCTATTATATTTATTACAGCGAGATATTGACGGGTAATGAATTGCAAAAAATGAAAGATGATTGGCAGCGATATTGCCCACTTCCATAATTTAAAATAAGAAAATATAAAATCTAAGTCTTTAATTCCAGCAAATAAAAAAGCTCACTTTAGTGGGCTTTTTTATTTGCTGGAATTAACATCAATCCACCAGTAAACATCGCCCCAACTGTCGCTAATAATATATCTTTATGGGCATCCCACATATCACCTTGCTGGCCGTTATAACTTTCCGCCTGTTCAGGTGATAAGCCAATGGCGATCAGCCATTCAATCCATTCATAAATCAGACTGGTTGCCATCACAAATTGAATGACTAAAAGAAAAATGGTGAATGGTTTTTGCTGGGGTAACCAGACCTGAAATAGTCGATAAAAAACAGGATAGAGCAACAGGCCAAAAACCAGATGCACAAAACGGTCAAACATGTTGCGAGACCAGCCTATGAGAGCATTTAGGTCAAAGCCAAACAGTGTCTGAATCCAGTCATTATAAGGCACATAAGAATATAGATAATGTGCTGCAACGATATGGATGAATAAAAACAGAATATACAGATTAAAACTAAGAAAACTGAGTCCGATTTTATACAGGCAGAAAATCAGCATACCGATCATAAATAGGGTACCGGTCTGATGCAGTAAATAGGATTGCATTTCCAGAGGCTGAATGCTGGCAACAATGATCGCAGCCACCAAAACCCCCAGGCTGATCAAATGTTTGCCGCTCAATCGATGATCTATCATCTTGTTATCTGTCGTTTTGTTTTAAAGTTGAAAATAATTATAAATAAAAAAAGCGAAGCCGGAGCCTCGCTTTTGGTCTTAATTATCTAAATTAGATTTTAGAAATTAAGTCTTTAATTTGTTTTGCCTGGTCAGCAGCATTACCTGTATAAGTTGCAGGGGTCATTTCAGCCAGACGTGCACGGTCTGCAGCAGGAACTGCTTCAAGCTCATTACCATTCACGAAGCTCACCATCATGTCACGAGTCATCGCTTGACCACGAGTCAGTGCTTTCAGTTTTTCGTATGGTTTTTCAACGTTATAACGACGCATTACTGTTTGGATTGGTTCAGCCAGAACTTCTTGTGCGTGGTCAAGATCTTCAAGAATACGAGCAGCATTTAGTTCAAGTTTACCGATACCTTTTAAGCATGCCTCAAACGCGATCAAGCTTTGTGCAAAACCAACACCCATGTTACGAAGCACAGTAGAGTCAGTTAAGTCACGCTGCCAGCGAGATACAGGCAGTTTTTCGCCCAGGTGAGCCAATACGGCATTTGCAATACCCAGGTTACCTTCAGAGTTTTCAAAGTCGATTGGGTTCACTTTATGCGGCATGGTAGAAGAACCCACTTCGCCTTCTTTCAGTTTTTGTTTGAAGAAGCCAAGAGAGATATAACCCCAAACGTCACGGTTAAAGTCGATCAGGATGGTATTGAAACGACGCAGTGCATCAAACAGTTCCGCCATATAGTCGTGCGGTTCGATCTGAGTGGTGTACGGGTTGAAAGTCAGACCTAAAGATTCAACAAATGCTTGTGAATGAGCAGGCCAGTTGATTTCTGGGTAAGCAGAGTAGTGCGCATTGTAGTTACCTACAGCACCGTTAATTTTGCCTAGAAGTTCAACTTGTTTGAACTGTTTGATTTGACGAGCCAGACGGTAAGCCACGTTCGCCATTTCTTTACCCAAAGTGGTTGGGCTGGCAGTTTGACCGTGGGTACGAGATAGCATTGGCTGTTCAGCATGAGTCTCAGCCAAAGCCACGATTGAATCGATAATTTGTTGCATAGACGCGATTAAAACATCACGGCCATTTTTCAGCATTAACGCATGAGACAGGTTATTGATGTCTTCAGAGGTACATGCAAAGTGAATGAATTCACCCGCATTTTTCAGCTCTTCAATCCCTGCAATTTTTTCTTTCAGGAAATACTCAACCGCTTTCACGTCATGGTTTGTAGTACGTTCGATCTCTTTAATGCGGTTGGCATCTTCTTCAGAGAAGTTGGCAACAATCGCATCAAGTGCAGCATTGGTTTCAGATGAGAAAGCTGGCACTTCAGTGATTTCAGGACGGTTGGCAAGCGCTTGTAACCAACGCACTTCAACAGTCACACGAGCATGGATCAGACCAAACTCAGAAAGAAAAGGGCGCAGCGCATCACATTTGCTAGCGTAGCGTCCATCTAATGGAGAAAGTGCAGTTAAAGCGTTCATATCGATTCCCTAGATTTTGGAATTAAACGAAAAACGGTGCGCGTACAACAACATGGTTTAAATCACCTGAAACTGTAAGCGCGCGAGATTTTGGATATCCTGTAGCAGCTTGCGCTTGCCAAAAATCATGCCCCATGAACTGCCGCCAAGCTGACGCCATAAGTGCGCCATCTGCAGTCCAGTAAATAAGGAAGCACGGATGCGGTTGGTATGACCGGAATCTTTAAAGGCTTCAGCATTGCCACGCACCATGATCCGCGGATTGATCTGTCCGGCGGTATCGACATAGGTTTGAGCGAGATTGGCAATGATGCTGGGGTGCATGTAATTGTTATCGAAGAAGGAGAGCTGTCTGAGGATTTTTTGCTGGGATTGTTCGATGATTTCAACAAACTTGGGATTACTATAGACCTTCTTTTCTAACTGAAGAAGTGCCATGGCATAGGACATTGGAAGCTTGGTCGATGAAAGTTTTGGAAGTCGGGATTTTGGGGAAGTATTAAAAGGTTGGGTAATGCTGCTTTCCAAGGTTTTTAAACCGAGGGAAATATCGGCCAGCTGATTAAAGAAGTCTAAGGTCTGGGCATTTAACTTGCCACTTGGACGGATATTTAAACTGGCTTTAATCAACTGTTCAAAATAGAAATTACCGCTTTCACCAATGCTTTGCTGTCCCGTCAATGCAGTCATATGCGTCAGCTGGGTGGCCTGAAAAACCCCCGCCAGCGCCAACGCACGATTTTGACGAACATTCAACGTTGTGGCTTGTTGAAACGGTAACTCCGTCATGCCGAAATCATCCTTTAATAAAATCAGGTTTAGGCGCATTGGTATGATGAATCACGCCACCACCTAAACAAACTTCACCTGAGTAGAATACAACGCTTTGACCCGGGGTCACAGCACGTTGCGACTCATCAAATTCAACACGAACACCATTTGGTGTTTCTGGATCCTTGAAAATAGTACACGCTTGGTCAGGCTGACGGTAGCGGGTTTTTGCCGTACAGCGGAAACCTGATTCAGGAATATCCTGTTCACCGGCTACCCAGTCAATCGCTTCAGACCACAATATGGTACTTTGCATCAGTGGATGTTCATGACCTTGACCGACCACCAGACGGTTACCTTCGATATCTTTATGCAGCACAAACCAGGCACCTTCTTCCGCGCCTTTCATACCGCCAATACCGATCCCGCCGCGTTGACCGAGCGTATAGTACATTAAGCCGTGATGATCACCAACCTCTTTGCCATCTTCCAGCACGATTTTTCCAGGTTGAGCCGGTAAATATTGCTTTAAGAAGTCATTGAAGCGACGTTCCCCAATAAAACAGATACCCGTAGAATCTTTTTTCTTGGCTGTTGCCAGACCTAATTCTTCTGCAATTTTACGTACTTGTGGTTTTTCAATTTCACCGACAGGGAACAGGGTCTTATTAATTTCACGACCATGAACCGCATGCAGGAAGTAAGTCTGGTCTTTATTATTGTCATAACCACGCAGTAATTGAGCATATTGCTCACCACGTGAATTGGTCATGGTCTCGCCGCGACGACAGTAGTGACCGGTGGCAATAAAGTCGGCGCCGAGATTGATCGCATGATCCAGGAAGGCACGGAATTTAATTTCTTTATTACACAAAATATCCGGGTTTGGCGTACGGCCAGCAGCATATTCAGCCAGGAAATGCTCGAACACGCGATCCCAGTATTCCATCGCGAAGTTGGCAGTATGCAGTTTAATCCCGATCTTGTCGCAAACGGCTTGTGCATCGGCAAGATCTTCCATTGCCGTACAGTATTCTGTGCCGTCATCTTCTTCCCAGTTTTTCATGAAAAGACCTTCAACCTGATAACCCTGTTGAAGGAGGAGAGCTGCAGACACAGATGAATCTACACCACCAGACATACCGACGATGACACGTTGTTGCATAGGATTAGGCATCCAAATTTGAAATTAAGGGAGAATTTTGGTGCTCGTAAATGAGCGATAAAGGATAGTGTTTGCCAGCTTGGGCATCCTGCACGGCTTTAATCACCAATGGGCTGCGAGCACGTGCGGTTTCAACCAGTTCATCCAGCGTCATCCAGACTGCACCGACAATACCGGTATCCAGTTCAGCATTTTCATCATGGCTGATGGCTTCTGCTCTCAAACAGAAACGGAAATAGGTACGATCCGGGAACATCGGTGGGGTATAGGTATAGATGCCGATCAGATCAGTGACATTAACCTGATAGCCGGTTTCTTCCATGGTTTCACGAATAGCTGCTTCGACAATGGTTTCACCTGCCTCCACATGGCCTGCTGGCTGATTGAATACGGTATGGGTGACACCTTCAGTATGTTCTTCAACGAACAGGAATTTTCCATTTTTTTCGACGACAGTTGCAACAGTGACGTGAGCAGTCCAAGCGGTCATAAAGGAGCACCATGGAATAAAAACTGTATTCTACAAAATTTAGGCGGCGGTGGCTATGTCGATACTCGGGATTTTAATTTAGATGATTAACAATAAAGGTATTTGGCGAAAAAGAAAGCGTAGAATATAATGAGTACATAAAATACTAAAACAGTAATATTTGCATTCTACGCTTTAATATAAGAATTTGATTTAAAATAAAATTTAATAAAAATTAGCAGTATTTCATAACAATTAAAATAAATAACAGGCTTTATAGGACAGGATTCCAATGAAATTCAGAACAGACATTAATGGCCTCAGAGCAATTGCCGTGATTGCAGTCATGCTATTTCATTTTAATGCGGCCTGGATGCCTGGCGGTTTTGTTGGAGTAGATGTCTTCTTTGTGATTTCAGGCTTTTTAATGACTGGAATCATATTTAAAGATTTAGAACATGAAAAATTTTCTATTCTGAAATTTTATGTGGCTCGTGCGAATCGGATTATTCCAGCTTTGGCCCTGCTATGTCTGGTATTAATGATTTTTGGCTGGTTTTATCTGACACCTTTTGATTACAAGTTATTGGGTAAGCATGCTGCGAGTAGCATGACTTTTTTATCCAATATCAGTTACTGGAAGGAATCCGGTTATTTTGAGGCAGGCACTCACGAAAAGTGGTTATTACATACCTGGTCACTTTCCGTCGAATGGCAATTCTATATGATTTATCCGCTCGTTCTCATTGCCATGCGCAAGTTCATGTCCATCCAGCCCATGAAATTTATGCTGCTGGCAGGAACAATTTTAGGATTCATCCTATCAATAATCGCTACCTATAAATGGCCAAACCCGGCTTATTTCCTGTTACCTACCAGAGCCTGGGAAATGATGATCGGGGGAATTGCTTATCTTTACCCTTTGACCTTGCAGGAAAATAAGAAAAGGTTACTGGAAGGAACGGGATTGGCACTTATACTGGGGTCTTATTTCTTCATTTCAGCAGAAGATTTGTGGCCTGGCTATCTGGCAGTTTTTCCTGTTATCGGTACCTTCCTGATGATTCAGGCACATCAAAATGACAGCGTTATTACCAATAATATTGTATTTCAAAAACTAGGAGCCTGGTCTTATTCTATTTACCTCTGGCACTGGCCTTTGGTGGTTCTGATCTATATCTACTCATTGCCTGAATATTATGTGTATGCCGGAATAGTACTTTCTATAGTGTTAGGTTTTCTGAGCTATAAGTATATTGAGCAGATTAAATTACCTTCATATCACCAGTGGAAAGATGTTTATCGTATAAAACCGCTTTATTTTTCTCTAGTGCTCATGAGCTTAGGAATTACTTTAAATATATTTAATGGTTTTAATACAGATCTGCGCCAAGGCGCAGCCTCAGAACAGGCAAAATTCTTAGAGTATTATAATGAAAAATTCAAAAATTTAAGGGATGCGTACTGGCTGAAATGTGATACTTACGTGAGCCTGACTGAGCATAATAGTTATGATCCTGATCCGGTCTGTATCACGAAACAAAAGGAAGGCGGGGTGTTCTTATGGGGAGATTCTCATGCTGAAGCACTTTCTTTAGGGCTAAGGACATTACTGAAATCCAATGATATCCCTTTTTATCAGAAAACCTCTTCCATTTGCCGGGCATCGCTAACCGAGATCAACTATCATAAAGGAGCTTATAAAGAAGCCTGTGATTATTCCAATAAACTGGCGCTAAAGAGCATCGCAGAACTTAAGCCCAAAATTGTGGTTATCACCCAAGCCTTGAAGCATGACGAAACCAATTGGGAAAACATCGGGAAAAGTTTACTTCAGCTTGGCGTATCCAATATCGTCATTGTGGGGCCAATTTCACAATGGAAACCTTCGCTTCCGAAAGTGATGGTGAAACCGAAAAACTGGAATAGTGCTGAAGATTTTATATTTGATGCCGGACTGGATCTAAGAGCAGTTCAGGTAGACGAGAAAATGAAAAAATTACAATATCCTCAGGGAATTACCTATATATCTCTTATTGACCATCTATGTAAAAAAGATGATGTTCAACAGCAATACAAATGTCGGATTCGGGCAGCTCAAGGAGAAGACCTGCTCCAGGTAGATTATGGTCACTTAAGTGAATCAGGCTCTTTATTTGTAGGGAATACCATACTGTCAAAATACTTATTAAATTTATATTCTCAGGGTGTGACTACAAAACAATAAGCTTATTTCCTGAGATTGCTCAGCCACCTGTTGAGGTGGCTTTTACGTATATAAGTTTAATCAAAATTATTCATTCATTTTGAATATTTCAGTGATCTCGCAATCACGCACAAATTGTTCATCATGTGAAACTAAAATCACAGCGCCGGCATAAGACCGAATTGCGCTTGCCAACAAAGCTTTAGACTCAATATCCAGATGATTCTCTGGCTCATCCAATAATAAAAGTTCGGGTTGAGGAGAGACCTGGCTAAGACCTAATAACGCCACTTTCAGTTTTTCACCACCACTTAACTGAGACAAAGGATAAGTACCTTTATCACCACGAATTCTGAGTTGGCCCAACAGATTACGCCATTCCACTTCCGGAATATCAGGATTCATCTGTCTTAAATTTTCAATCGCACTTAGTGCCTCATTGAGAAAACTAAAATTTTGATCCAGATAAAAACAGCTTCGTGCCAGAAAGATTTGATCTAGAGGTTGCTGCTTTTGTTGGGCGATCAGTTTCAGCAAAGTGGATTTACCAATTCCGTTTCGGCCTACAATATGAATTTTTTCAGCTGCACTTAAAGCAAGATTCACAGGCTGTGGAGTACCAAAAGGAAGCTTTAACTCTTTAACCCGCAGAATTTCACCAGACTGTGGTTTAAAATCTGGAAATTGAAATAACTGAGGTTTTATCTTTTCAAGTTGCTGCTTTTGAACTTTTAACTCAGAGTGTTCATTCAAAATTTGCCGTTGGTGCTGTGCCTGAACTTTACCTATACTTTGACCAGCTTGTTCCTTTTTAAAGTCTAAAAGCACTTTGGCTTGGGAATTCGAATCACGTAATTTGTTTCCGGCACGTTCCCGCTTTTGTGCTTTCATTAAAACGTCATGCTGCTTGTGCTTCATCTGTTTAATATCACGCTGACTCTGCTGAATTGACTGTTCGAGTGAAGTGACATTTTTCTGATACTGTTCAAAAAACTCCGCATAGTTTCCTGTAGAGTGCTGTAATCCATGCTCATTTAAATAATAAATATGATCAACCTGATCTAGCAAAGTCCGGTCATGACTAATGATCATCACACCAGCAGGATGTAACTTTAAATGCTCTATTAACCATGTTCGTGCTTCACGATCCAGATGGTTGCTCGGCTCATCCAGCAATAAATAATATTCAGGCTTTAAGAACAAGCTACATAAAGCAAGTTTGGTCTTTTTGCCCTCACTCAAATATTGTACGGGAAAGTCCAGATCGGTGGGTAATTGTGCTGAACTCAACAGTTGCTGCCATTCATGCGGCAAATGCCAACTATCCTCAAGTAGCTCATAATCCTCGAAACTGGCTGTACCATGTTCAACATTTTTAAAAGCACGATGTAATTGACTTACTTCGAGTGCTTCAGCAATTGTGGCTGCCTTTAACCGATGCAATTGTGGTAGATAGGCATGATGCATTTGCCAGGAAACTTGACCTGAGCAATGTGGAGAAGAATGCTGAGTCTGATGCAAAAGCTGCATGAGCAAAGACTTACCTTGTCCATTACGGCCAATTAAAGCGCTGACCTGAGCTTTAGGAAGGGTAAAATTTAAATTCTGAAATATGACTTTGGAAGGGAATTCTAAAGTCAGACTGGATATTACACATGCCTGCTGAGTCATAAATAACCTCATAAATACAGGATGCACAAAATAAACAAGGGATTTTTTTCTAGAAGAAAGATCAAGCCAGACAATCTATTTTGCACATCAATCTAAAAATAATCGTTGATGAGAAAAATAGACTTACTTCATTGGCGTGACTCACTTATAAGAGAAGGGGAATTCGGACCTTATTTTAATACAAATAAGCTTGCTTAAAAATAGATCAAATTAGGATTTTTTTATCCAATATGTTGATGCTGATTTAAGTAAATTTCAGGTTTTTAAAAATATGAGATGATTGACTTGAAGTTGAACGAGTAAGTTTCATTTACACTATGCGGCTAAAGTCTCTCTATTTTGCTTTTAAAGGATTTTTTTATGTCTGAACTCAAGCTCTACATTACTTTATTGGGCGGCAAGCATGAAAAAGCCAATGTAGAAGTACATGATGTAGTTCCGGTCATTAGTTCAGATATTAAGACAGCTTTTCCATATCTGAAGGAACAATGGTTTGGTGTGCAAAAAGGCCTGCATGTCGATGGCTGGATGACGATCAATGGTGTTAGCTATCAGGATCTGAATTATCAGGTTCAGGTGACGGATATACCTGTAAAACAGGATTTAAAATTATTCCTGATCAATTTAGGTGCTTATGTGCCAGATCAGTTTGGTGAAATCCATAAATATCTGGTAGTTGCTGCTAAAAATAAGACTGAGGCTAAAGCACAAGGCAAGCTGGCCATTGAAAAAACTTGGTTTAAACCTCATACCGATGCCGTGATTGATGTGGATGATTGTTTAGAACTGAACAAGATTGACCAGAAATTTGTGCATCTGGTAGAGGGAGACTTTAAAGCCAATAGTTTTAAGAATGATTATGTGGTTATTCCTTGATTTAAATAAGGCTACGTAAAGTAGCCTTAATTTATCGATTTATTTGTAATGGCCTGAGACTTTCACATAGTTTTGTGCTGAATAAGGCAAGAAAGCTATTTCCTTTTCAGTCAGTGGACGCACTTTTTTGACTGGACTGCCTACATACAAGTATCCACTTTCTAATACCTTATTCGGTGGTACCAGTGAACCTGCTCCAATCATCACATCATCTTCAATAATCACGTCATCGAGAATAATTGTACCGATACCCACTAAAACACGATTACCGATGGTACAGCCATGTAATTTTACATGATGACCAATCGTCACATCTTCACCAATAATCAGTGGTGAACCTTCAGGTTTATCCGCCTTTTTATGACTCACATGCAACATAGAATGATCCTGTACATTCGAGTTCTTGCCAATACGAATATGATTCACATCACCACGAATTACGGCAAAAGGCCACACAGATACATTTTCACCTAAAACGACATCACCTACGACCACCGCCATCGGATCGATATAACAAGAGTCAGCGACTTGCGGGCGAGTATCCAGATAAGGGCGAATGTTTTGGCTCATGTCAGTATCATCCTGAAAGTTTATAAGCATTATAAAATAAAAAAGCACACATTCGATGAATGTGTGCTTTGGCTTTAGTAAGATCTAATATTGATAATAAATATTAGAACAGGTTACTAAAGAATTGTTTGATATGATCCAGCATGCGGGCAAAGAAACCAGCTTCTTCAACTGCTTTCAGTGCAACAAGTGGTTTCTCAGCAATCACTTTGCCGTTTAAAGTCGCCACATATTTACCTACGACTTGACCTGGTTGTAAAGGCGCAGTCAGTTTAGGCTGAACGACCAATTGAGTCTTGATGGCATTGGCCTGACCTTTAGGCATAGTCACGTTAAAGTTTTCTGCAAGTCCGATCTGAACTTCATTTTCCTTACCAAACCAGACTTTAGACTTGGCTAGAACCTGTTTAGCGGGTTGAACATTTTTGGTTTCAAAGTTCGCATAACCCCAAGCCAGAAGTTCACGTGTTTGTGATGCACGTTCATTCATGGTTGGTGCACCAAAAATCACTGAAATCAGACGAGTCGGACCGCGTTTTGAAGAGGTCGTTAAGCAGTAACCGGCTTCATCAGTATGACCAGTTTTCAAACCATCTACACTTGGATCAGTATAGAGCAGGGCATTACGGTTGCCTTGCTTAATCCCGTTAAAAGTAAACTCTTTTTCAGAGTAGATTGGATAGTATTTTGAACTGTCTTTGATGATGTGCTGAGCCAAAGTTGCCATATCTTTCGCAGTCGAATAATGGCCTTCAGCTGGCATACCAGTCGAGTTGATGAAGCTGGTATTGGTCATGCCAATCCGTTTCGCTTCCTGGTTCATCATATGTGCAAAGGTACCCTCGTTCCCTGCAATATGTTCAGCCATCGCCTTAGATGCATCGTTACCGGACTGGATAATAATCCCGCGCAACATTTCTAGTGCAGTCGCCGTACCATTTAAAGGTACATACATACATGATTCTGCACTGCTACCACGGCACCATGCAGATTCATTCATGCGAACCTGTTCATCTTCAGTCAGCTCACCACTTAATAACTTCTGCTCGATGATGTAACTGGTCATCATCTTGGTCATTGAAGCAGGGGCTAATTTTTCATTTTCATTTTTTGATGCGAGAATTTGCCCTGTCTCGTAGTCCATTAGCACATAAGATTTATTATTCAATTCTGGTGGTGCAGATAAGACAGTTGCTGCAAAGCTAAAACTAGGAATTAATAATAATGCAGCAAGGGCAGTTTTTTGGGTCATTTCTAGTGGGTTCCAATATCTTGATGTAAGCACGAAGAGCCTAGCATTTTAGGACAAAGCTAGGCTGACTTCTATGGGAAACCCGGGGTTATTTCAAAAGTATTGTAAGCAATCACGCAAAAAGTGGATTATTTACTGTAGCTCACCAACTCATTGCAAATGGCCTGATTCTTTTTCTTGCCAGCCTTTTTGGCATCACTCTGTGCTTCGGCCAGAATGTTACGGAAATCTGACTGTTTTACCATCTGGTTCAGGCGCTCAACCGGATTTTTTTGGCCGGGCAAATATTCAGTCACCAGCTGGTTATACCCCTGATTGAATTTTGCTTTGTCTTTGACCATGCTTGGGCAAATTTCAGAAAGGACATAAATTGCAGCTAATTCTTGCTTGGTGATTTCCTGACTCGGGGTGACTTCAATATTTTCATTTGCTGCATAAACCGAGCTTCCCCAAAGTGTCATACCAGCAACAACAGATAAACTTAAACTTTTAATTAATGTATGTTTCATCAAAAAACTCAAAAATTACATGTAGAACAATAATTTGTTAGCTTAAAGATATTTTCAAAATTGAAAAGAGGGGAAATGTAGTGAAGCTGTAGAATTATGAAGAAATGTGTAAGAGAAAAAAGACGATGCTGGCATCGTCTCATTTCAGTGAGAAAGACCTTATTCCTGATAGGCTAAAACGTCTTCACACGCTGTTTTTTGTTCGTCTTTTGCAGTCTGTTTTGCACCTTGACGTGCTTCTTCAAGCACAGTCTTGTATTCACTGTCTGCCTGAAGTTTTTGATAGGTCATCGATTTGTCTGAGTATTCTTTTAGATAAGATTGAATCAGCTGCTGAATCGTTGTATCGAATTTTGCATTCTGACCAATAATGCCCGGGCATACTTCAATCATTACCTGTGCAGATGCGACATCTTCTTTCACGATCATGTCATTTTCTTCAGCTGTCAAATCATTGGCAATAACTGCAGGAGAAACAAAAGTTGCCAAACTTAAAGCCAAAGTACCCCAAAGAGAGAATTTTTTCATCATCTTAAGCCATATGTATTAATGGATATCGTGCTACAAATATATATAATTCCTGAACTAATACAATGAAATGTCCTAGCGAGTCATTTTTTAGCTCAACGAGATTTTGCAGTGAATATATTAATTTCCAATGATGATGGCGTTTTTGCACCAGGTATACAGGCACTGGCGCAGGCCTTGAGGCCTTTAGGACGTGTTGTGGTGGTAGCTCCAGAAAGTGAACGTAGCGGATTTTCCAGTGCACTGACTTTAGACCGACCATTAAGACCGATCCAGATTTCTCCCGATGTATGGGCGGTTAATGGCACGCCGGCTGACTGTGTCTATCTGGCCATGAACGGCTTATTTGATGTTGAATTCGATCTGGTGGTCAGCGGCATTAACAGTGGTGCCAATCTGGGAGATGATGTGCTGTACTCGGGTACGGTGGGGGCTGCATTTGAAGGCCGTCTGGCCAAACAACCTGCATTAGCAGTTTCTCTATGTGGGCAAAACGTTCGATCTTATACCTTACCAGAAGATTATCGCATTGCAGCGCAATGGGTACATGATTTTATTGCGGCAGGTTTGCCGACTTTGCCTGAGCGTCATATTTTTAATGTGAATATTCCTGATGTGGCTGAGCTGAAAGGAACTAAAGTGACCTTTCAGGGACGCCGTAGCCAGTCCAAGCCGATTACCAGTCATGTAGATCCACGTGGTCGTCAGGTTTACTGGATTGGGCTATCGGGTGAAGCAGTCGCGATGCCAAAACATAAAGGAACTGAAATCGAGTCAGACTTTTTTGCAATTGCCAATGGCTATGTAAGCGTGACGCCAATTCAGATGGATGCCACAAACTATGACACACTTCACACTTTGCAAGCCCAGATTCTAAATAAAATCTAATGAATGTTATAAGTTTGTGAAAAATGAAAGCTTACAAGTATATTGTAGTAAAACTTTGCTAATCTTACTGGGTTTTTGCAACCGTATAGATGTTAGAGAGGAAGATAATGTCCTTGGTGTCACCGAAATACTTCATTCATGCTTCACCATCCAGCTTCATCAAAACTCTGGTTTTGTCCACTGTGGTTGTTTCCACAATGATTATTACTGGTTGTGCCACTAAACCTCAGGTCAATAATATGACGCGCTATGCCGCAGCGCCTGACTTCTATACGGTACGCTCTGGGGATACTTTGAGTGGCATTGCAGCACGTTATGGTCTGAGCTATATCAGTGTGGCAGAGATGAATGATATTGCTCCGCCGTATCGTATTTATGTGGGTCAGTCGATTCGCCTGAAAAATAACACTACTGCGCGCCGTACTACAGCGACTCAACCTGTTACCCAAGCTGCCCCGATTCGGCGTCAAACGATTGCGATTTCAGCGCCAACCACTCCAGCTCCAACGACTGTTAAGACTACGCCAAAACCTGCCACCACTACTTCTGCACCGATTACCCCAGTATCGACAGCAGCGGGATTACGTTGGGTCAAGCCATCAAATGGTCCAGTATTACAAAACTATGATCTGGCTGCAAATATCAAAGGTACCCGTTATGGCGGTAATGTCGGAGATCCGGTCTTTGCTGCAGCAGATGGGCAGGTGGTATATGCAGCAGATGGCCTGAAGGAATATGGTAATCTGGTATTAGTTAAACATATTAATGGCTATATCACCGCTTATGCGCATAACAGTAAATTAAGCGTGAAAAGTGGCCAAAATGTAACGGCTGGTCAAAAAATTGCCGAGATGGGGGCGACTGGTACAACCCGTACTATGCTTGAGTTTCAGGTTCGCTTAGACGGAAAACCGATTAATCCAACAGCAGTTTTACCAAATAATTAAATAAATAATGCAAAACGTAAATTTCACCGTATAATACAATGAGTTGCTTTTATCAAAAGATGAAGCATCTCATAAGTTTAGAGGGGAATTTATGTTAGATCAACTTCGAGCAATGGGTGTCTTTGCTTGTGTTGTGGAAAAGAACTCGTTTAGCGGTGCTGCACGTGAGCTAGGGATTACAACCAGCGCCGTGAGTCAACAAATTCGCTCTTTAGAACAGGATATGGAAGTTGTACTTCTAAATCGTTCTACGAGAAAATTAAGTCTGACCGAAGCGGGACAAGCTTTTTTTCACAGCTGCCAGGAAATGTTGTCTGCTGCTGAGCGTGGAAAGGTTCGCATTAACGAGTTACGTGATGATCTTGTTGGTGAACTTCGTATTGTATCCTTACCGGAAGTATGTGCGAATCATGTGATTCCTGCACTTTCTCACTGGATGTCCGCACACCGTGGCCTGACAGTCCACCTGGAAACAAACAATCATGAGGTTGATTTGTTGGAAGGGCGTATTGATATTGCCCTGCGATTTGACCAGAACGATGATGATCACAACCTTCAGGTTGTGCCATTAATGCAGATTGAACAGATTCTTGTTGCTGCGCCAAGCTATATTAACCAGACCGCCATTATCTCGCGTCCTGAAGACCTGAAACATCATGATGTTTTGCCTTTAACGCATATTAAAAATCATCAGAATTTCAGTTTTCAGCATGTGCATAGTGCAGAAAAGGTTGAATTTGAACTGAGCTCACGCTTTAGTACCAATAACAGCCTGGTTGCAAAAGCCATGTGCCTGCAAGGCAATGGGGTTGCTAAGATTTTATATCTTGATGTTAAAAAAGATTTATTAAATGGTTCACTGATTGAAGTCTTGCCTGAATGGAAACTTCCGCCAGTCACCCTTTATGCAGTTATGCCTAATCGAGAACAGCAACCGACTAAAGTCCTGCGCTGTCTGGAGGCATTGAAACAATATTTTAGCCAGATCTCTGGTGGACGTTTGTTACAAGTCGCATCATAAATTCCCTATAAACAAAAAAGCCGCTTTAAAGCGGCTTTTTTGTTGTTCAAGATAGACTTAAGCAAGATAAGCCTTGATCATTTTCACTAAACGTTCGATCAGTTGATCGGCCTGTTCCTGAGTAATGTTCAGGGTAGGCAACAGACGAACGACATTACCTGCAGTCACGTTGATAATGGTTTTGTATTCATCGCGTGCAATATCCACCAGCTCACCGCAGTCTTTAGGCAACTCAATCCCGATCATCAGACCGAAACCGCGTACAGTCACTTGATGATCTGCAAGCTGGTTACGTAACTGCTCAACAATATATGCACCTTTTTCAGCGGCATTGGCCACGATATTCTCTTTTTGCATAATATCGATAATGGTATAAACCACGCGTGAACCCAATGCAGTACCGCTATAAGTCGAACCGTGGTTACCCGCAGTCAAAACACCGACACCACGACCTTGAGTCATCACGGCACCAATCGGGAAGCCATTGCCCAGACCTTTAGCTGTGGTCAGTACATCCGGCACAATATTGGTGTGCTGATAAGCAAAATATTTACCGGTACGGCCATTCCCTGTTTGTACTTCATCCAGCATCATTAACCAGTTGTGCTGATTACAGATCTGACGGATTTCTTCTAGGTAGCTAAAGCCTTGCGGTGCAGTGTTGACACCACCTTCACCCTGAATCGGTTCAACCAGAATAGCCACGATATCCGGATGGTTAATTGCAGCTTCTTCAATGGCTTCAATATCACCAAAAGGTACACGAATAAAACCTTCAACCAATGGACCAAAGCCTTGTTGAACTTTTTTGTTACCCGTTGCAGATAGGGTTGCCAGCGTACGGCCATGGAAAGATTTGTCAGCTACAATAATTTTTGGTGACGCAATACCTTGCATATGACCGAATTTACGCGCAATTTTGATAGCGCCTTCGTTCGATTCTGCACCACTGTTGGAGAAGAAAACTTCTTCCATGCCAGCGACTTCAGCCAGTTTCTGTGCAGCAGCAGTTTGCCAAGGCACTTCAAACAGGTTGCTGGTATGAATCAGGGTTGCAGCTTGTTCCGCAATTGCTTCAGCAATCACTGGATGAGCATGACCCAAACCGCAAACAGCGATCCCAGTTAAGGCATCTAAATACTCTGTACCATCTTCGGTATAAAGATATGCACCTCGTCCTCGGACAAAGCTGATCGGTTGACGACCAAAGACTGGCATCAAATGTGAAGGTTGATCAGTTTGTACCGGAGCGAGGGTAATATTGTTCATGACTAACTCTTTACTGTTAGGTGGAAAGAAAAACTTATATAAGCAAAAACTTGGTCAGATTTAAAGGGTAATTGTAAATAAAAATGGATTTATTACTTTAGACGTACTGTTTTTCTCTGTTTTGGGTATAATGCGAGACAGATTAGTTGAGGATTTATCAATGACTGAACAAGCACGCGATACCGAAGCGTTAATTCGTGACCAAATTGCCAAGCACGCAGTACTTCTTTATATGAAAGGCACACCACAATTTCCACAATGTGGTTTTTCTGCACGTGCGGTAGAAGCACTCAGTCAAATTGGTCGTCCATTTGCTTATGTTAATATTCTGGAAAACCCGGATATTCGTGCAACTCTGCCACAAATTGCGAACTGGCCGACATTCCCACAACTTTGGATCAATGGTGAATTGATCGGTGGTAGTGACATCATGCTAGAAATGTTCCAAAAAGGTGAGTTACAGCCTTTAGTAGAACAATACAGCCCAGCACCTGAAGCTTAATCTTTGGATTAAACTGATAGATGTGAAAAAGCGCTTCCGAGAGAAGCGCTTTTTTTATGGGTGAATAGTGAGGCAGGGGGCAGAATTAATCTTCTGCCTGCTGACCCTCAGATTTTTCTAGTTCTTTTGATTCAGCAACCAAGGCCTCAGCTAAGGTATCTGGATCGGTCAGAACTTCCTTTATAGGCGCCTTATCTTTTTTCTTTTTCTTCTTTTTTTTCTTTTTTTTCTTTTTCTTAGGTTCTTCCTCAAACTCGGCACCATCTTCAATGGCTTGCCAGTATTCGAGTTGTTCCATCACAGCAGCAAAGATCGAGTTTTTGCTATAACGACCTTTCTTGTCCATAGTCCCGACCGGGCGTGCCATCAGGATTTCTAAAGCCTGCGCGATATTATCAATGGCATGAATATGGAACTGACCATCTTCGACTGCAGCAATGACATCTTTACGTAACATCAGATGCTGCATGTTTTGTCGTGGAATAATCACACCTTGTTTACCTGTCAGGCCTTGCAATTTACAGGCATCGAAGAAACCTTCAATCTTCGCATTGACTCCACCAATCGGTTGTACCTGACCGAGTTGGTTCATGGAACCGGTAATTGCCCAGGACTGGTCGATCGGTAACTGGCTAATCGCAGAAATCAGCGCTGAAAGTTCAGCAACTGTCGCGCTGTCACCATCCACCTGACCATAGCTTTGTTCGAAAGCTAAAGCGGCAGAGAAGTGCAGGGTCTGTTCACGACCAAAATGGGCTTTTAGAAAGGAGGCCATCAATAGCACGCCCTTAGCATGCAAAGAACCGCCAAGTTCTACACTACGTTCGATATCCAGAATATCACCGCCACCTTGATATACAGAAGCAGTTAAGCGTGAAGGTAGACCAAATTCAACATCTGCATAATGAATCACAGACAGCGCATTGATTTGGCCTAGACGATGACCGCGAGTTTCAATCAGTTGAGTGCCACGGGTCAGATCTTGCCAGAATAGCTCACGTAAATAGCCTAAGCGATATTTACGATGATCCAGTGCGGTATTGATATGCTTTTCTGACACCATCTTATCACCCGCTTCGAATGCATGATGATGCGCTTCACGAATCAGGTCGCCCAGCGTTAATGCATGTAGTGACAGGGAACTCTGATCTTCAGCCTGACGGCTTGAGTCGGTCAGCAGGGCAGATAATGCAGAACGGTCAAATGGTAATAATTTATCTGATTGCACATAGTCAGCAATGAGCTGCATATAGGCTTGCTCATTTTCATCATTACGTTGCAAGGTATCGGTAAAATCAGCACGGATTTTAAAGATACTGCCTAGTTCTGGTTCAAGTTCCAGAATTTCATAATAAATTTCTGGCTCTGCCAGCAGCACCACTTTGATATTCGGCGGAATAGAAGCTGGTTCAATGGAAATGCTACCGGTGAGAGTCAGCATATGCTCTAAAGATGAAAGCTTGAGATGCCCAGATTTCAAGGCACGTTTCAGACCTTGCCATGCATAAGGCTGTTCCAATAGTTGTTCAGCTTCAAGCATCAGGAAACCGCCATTGGCATTATGCAAGGAGCCGGGACGGATCAAGGTGAAATCTGTAGTAATCGTACCATTTTGGGTCAACTGTTCCACATGACCCAATAGATTGTAATGCGTCGGGAAGTCTTCAAAGATAACGGGTGCGCCGCTATTTGGCTTATGGGTGACGATCACATTGGCCTGGAAGCGCGCTGGTACGCGACTAAACTGGGCAGGGGTAAAATCATCTTCTTCCTGTTCTAATACAATTTCGACATTATTAATAATGTCTTCAGCATATTGCTTCAGATATTGTTCTAGACCTTCGACATGCTTGAATTTAGTCAGCATCTGCTCAACGCGTGGCATCACTACCTGTTTAGCGATATCACGGTTCAATACTTGAACACGGTCACGCGCATCATCTTCCAGATCGCCTAAATGAAGGCCTAGGCGTTCCAGTTTCTTGTCCATGTAACGCATGTTTGACGCGATTTCAGCACGATCTTTATTGCTTAAAGCATTCAAATCTTCCTGAGACATTTCCTGTACTTTGTCATCTTTCAGATGAATTGGCACAAAACAATGCTCATCATTGCGGGAAATCAGTTTCAGATCGAGTTCTTCACCTTCACGGGTCAGTTCAATCAGTGCGAGTTGCTGTTCATCACCCGTTTCCTGGCGAATCATTTCAATCCGGTTATGATAGCTTTCCGCAGTAAAACGGCGCTCCAGCTGTTTTAGAATGGATTGCCAGCTTTGATGCAGCATCGTCTGAAACTTGGGTCCCTGACCGGCTGGGAATTCCAGTGCGATAGGCTGACGAGGATTCTGAAAATTATTGACATAAACCCAGTCATTAGGCGTTTGCATGGTTTTGGCATGTTGCTGTAGCAAACGCTTCACCATAGTGCGTTTGCCGAGTCCTGCTGTACCCACCGCAAAAATGTTATAGCCTGAATATGGCAGGGCAATACCGGCTTCAACCGAAGCACGGGCACGATCCTGGCCTAAAAAATTATTTAAAGGCTTGATTCGTTTGGTCGATGCCGGGATTTTATCCGGATCGGCAATACGCGTCAGTTGTACCGGTTTCAGGCATGTCTTTTCAAGGGTTGGTGTAATTTCGCTTTGTTCAAAGGCTGAGATAAGTAGGTCGGAGCTGATGTTTTGTTGAGATATAGTTGTATTACTTGAAATTGAAGAATGAATTTGATCGAGTCTCTGAGTCACTGTTGAAAGTCCAAAACGAAATATGACGTGGATAAGGTTTAAGGTATACAGATTTACTTGAAAAATTCAAGCCAACATGTCAGTTTTGCCACAAAATAAAAAATCGGGCATGCGAGAAATATATAAATTTTGTTGAAAGATACGTTATTAAAGGATTGAATAGCAGCAATTGGTTTTCGTGGAAAATAACAAGGCAATGACAACACAAACGACGGGTTGGAAATCCGCATTTACAGCATTTCTGGATCGACGTGCCCTGATCATGCTGTTTCTCGGATTTTCAGCTGGTGTCCCGATTCTTTTGATCTTTTCCAGTTTGTCTTTATGGCTTGGTGAAGCCGGAATCAGTAAAAGTGCGGTGACTTTTTTCAGCTGGGCTGCACTGGGCTATTCATTCAAGTTCGTCTGGGCGCCACTGATCGATGAATTACCTGTCCCGTTTCTGACCAAAGCTTTGGGTCGCCGGCGCGCCTGGCTGCTGATTGCCCAGATTCTAATCGTGACTGCAATTTCAATTATGGCTTTTTCAGATCCGGCATTGGGGCAGGCACATTTACAGCAGATGTCATTGGGTGCAGTCTTGCTTGGGTTTTCGGCGGCAACGCAGGATATTGTCATTGACGCTTACCGTATTGAGCTGGCCGAAACCCAGATGCAGACCGTCCTGGCATCGACCTATAATGCGGGTTACCGGATCGGGATGATTGTGGCTGGCGCTGGAGCTCTGTTTCTGGCGGCATATTTAGGTACAGCCAAAGGCAACTATATCTATGATGCCTGGAAATGGACTTATCTGGCGATGGCGGCGGTTATGCTGGTTGGGATTATCACCACATTGGTCATCCGTGAGCCTCAAGTGGATCGAGTACGTAAAGATTATCAGCGCAGTGATTATTTCCGTCTCGTCGGCGTGTTTTTTGTGGCAGTTATCAGCTTTGTTCTGAGTTATGTCTATTCCGGTGACTTGGTATCGAGTATCACTGAACAATGGACGATTCAGGATACTTTTGCCTTGTTCTGTTTTGAGGCTTTACGCTTTATCGGTTCAGGTGCTGTCGCTTTCGGTGTGGGTACGATTCTGGTCAAAATGGGTGCTGTGAATAAACAGATGGCATTCGAGACCTGGGTGAATCCCGTAGCAGATTTCTTTGATCGTTATGGCTTAAAGCTGGCTTTGGTGTTGTTATTGCTGATCGGTTTCTATCGGGTCTCCGATATTATTGCCGGTGTGATTTCCAATGTGTTCTATCAGGATTTAAATTTTAGCAAGGAGCAGATTGCTGAAGCTGTGAAAGTGTATGGGGTAATTTTCTCCCTGCTTGGCGGTTTTTTAGGTGGCTTGCTGGCTCAGAAAATGAACATCATGAAACTGATGTTTGTAGGCGCGATTTTGGCCTGTTCAACCAATCTGATTTTTATTGGCTTAGTAAAGTCTGGTGAAAAGCTGGGGCAGGTCGAAGTACAGGTAGGTCAGCAAACCTTTCGAGCAGATACAGATGAAGTCGGTTACTGGAAACTGAATGTACCCACTACTGCTTTTAAAGAGGCCGAACAGATTCAGGTTCGTGCACATTATCTGAATCATCCGGCAGATGCAGTACAAGTCAACCTGCCTTATCTGCAACAGAATGCTTCGCAAGCAGCACAATTACAGCTTCTGCCTGTTACCACAGATAACCTGATCAGTGCCAATGAGCAGGAGAATAGCATCGTGGTTCGCGGTCAGTATCTAGGGCCGGATTTAACTGCAGAGCAAAAAATTGTATTAGAGCTGAATGGCGATAAATTCGATGCCAAGCTGGATGAAGAGCGTGTCTTTAGTGCTGCTATTCCTGCCGAGAAACTGATTACTGCACCTGTGAAGCGAATCAATGCAAGCTTAATGCAGCAGGAGCAGCCAATAGTGACCCAGCAGCATTCATATGCTGTGGACTTGTCGCAGACTCAGGCCAATCCGATGGATATTGATATTCAGCCGATTACAATTGGAACAGGCGAGAATGTTGAAATTCAAGGTAAAGTGATTAAACCGTATAGTTCATGGTGGCTATATTTTGCAATTATTGTCGATAATCTGGCCGCAGGTCTCGCAGGCGCTGCTTTTATTGCCTTCCTGTCCAGTCTGACCAGTGTGTCCTTTACCGCTGTTCAGTATGCTATTTTTAGCTCACTCATGACCTTGACTCCTAAGATTTTAGGTGGATATTCGGGTACTATAGTGACCAATATCGGTTATCCGAATTTCTTCCTGATGACCACTTTAATCGGGATTCCAATCCTGATTCTGGTCGTTTGGGTGGCAAAATTGCTCGGTGAACACCAAAAACAATCTGTAAATAAGGATGATTAATATGCGCATGCTGCATACCATGTTACGTGTAGGCAATCTGGAACAATCACTCAAGTTCTATACTGAAGTTCTTGGTATGACTTTACTTCGTAAGCGTGATTATGAAGAAGGTCGTTTTACCTTGGCTTTTGTGGGTTATGGCGATGAGGAAAATCACACTGTGCTTGAACTGACCCATAACTGGGATACAGAAAGCTATGACCTAGGCAATGGCTACGGTCATATTGCGATTGCGGTAGATGATGCTTATAAAGCTTGTGAAGAAATCAAAGCACGTGGTGGCAATGTCGTTCGTGAAGCTGGCCCAATGAAAGGCGGTGTCACTGTCATTGCATTTGTGGAAGATCCAGACGGCTATAAAATCGAGCTAATCCAGCAAGACAACAACGCACGTAATAACTAAGTGTTATAAAGCGATATATGTGAAATGTATTCATGTATGGATGAAAATATTACATCAATCTGAATGCATAACATGGACCCGGCATCTGTTAAGATAGCCGGGTATTTTTTATCGAATAATAAAATTTTGAGGGAAGGACATCAGATGCTTAAACTGCTGGCATTGGACCGCTTTACGATCTTGCTCTTTGTTATGGTGTTACTGGCCAGTGTATTGCCAGTGTCAGGGCAGGCAGCTGAAGTCTTTAGCTGGATCACCACAGCAGCCATCGCGATCCTGTTTTTCCTACATGGTGCCAAGCTTTCGCGTGAAGCCGTAATTGAAGGCTTGATGCACTGGAAATTACACACTTTGGTCTTTGCGTTGACCTTTGCACTCTTTCCAATTCTAGGTTTGCTGGCAAAGCCAATATTATTGCCAATGCTGGGGCAGGAATTATATTGGGGATTCCTGTTTATGTGCTTCTTGCCATCAACCGTACAGTCTTCGATCGCCTTTACCTCAGTGGCTCAAGGAAATATTGCTGGTGCGATCTGTAGTGCTTCATTTTCCAATATTATCGGGATGTTCATTACCCCGATGCTGGTGGCATTCTTTATTCTTGGACAATCCCAGCACGGTTTCGATCCGACGGTATCGATCCTGCAGATTACACTGCTGTTATTGGTGCCTTTTATTTTAGGTCAGTTACTACGTCCCTGGATCTTCCCAAAAATGCAAAAAATGCCGAAGATCGTCAAGGTATTCGATCAGGGCTCAATTCTGATGGTGGTTTATGGGGCATTTAGCAGTGCGGTGGTGGCTGGACTTTGGCGTGAAGTCAGCTTAAGTACTTTGCTCTTGCTGCTGCTGGCATGTTCGGTTTTATTGACCATCGTAATGCTATTGTCGCTATTTATTCCACGCTGGTTAGGCTTTAATCGTGCCGACCAAAAAACGGTGTTCTTCTGTGGTTCTAAAAAAACGCTGGCCAGTGGTGTACCGATGGCACAGATTCTGTTTATTGGTCAGCCACTTGGTATGATAGTTTTACCGATTATGATTTTCCATCAAATCCAGCTTATGGCCTGCGGTGTGATTGCGAATCTCTGGGCCAAACAGGCGGTACATACAGAAGAATAATTCGCTTATTGCTTTTGTTTGCCGTATAATACTGCCCAACTTGTTGTGCTTAGCTCTGACGGTATCCGTCTCGGTGGGCCAAAAGAATGGTCTGTTGTGGTGTTGATCTGCCTGAATCCTGTTTCTGGCCCTTCCTCAATATTTGAGAGTGATCAATTGCGATGACAGCAAAACCTTCTTTCATCTTAATGGAGTAATCGACGATGCGCGCCGATATTCACCCAAAATACGAAAAACTAGTTGCTACTTGTTCATGTGGTAACGTAATCGAAACTCGTTCAGCTGTTGGTAAAGAAACTCTTTACCTAGACGTATGCTCAGCTTGCCACCCATTCTACACTGGTAAGCAAAAGAACGTTGACACTGGCGGCCGTATCGACAAGTTCAAACAACGTTTTGCTGGTATGTCACGTTCTGTTAAACGTTAATACCCAAAATGAAAAAACGGGCTTTATGCCCGTTTTTTTGTGCCTGCAATTTAGAAAATCATTTCACGTTTCTAGATTGAAAGGCGAGTACAAGACCTTAGTGGTCTTGTACATCAATCAGATGATCCAGTTTTTTCTGAAAATAATCACCCTGAATAAAGCGGGCATCGACGTTCCAGGCATTCGCAAATAAGGTCATGTCATTCAGTTCACGAATCATGATATTCACTGGTTTGATTTCATTGTACGTGGTGATTTTTTCCTGTAACTGTTCAATTTCAGCATCATTGTTCAGCATCTTGGTCAGTTTGCTATCCAGGCTCAGACCATTAATATCGAACTCACGTAGCAGGGTTTCACTATACATAGAGTGACCAAAGTTACGAATCGCAATCCGCGCGCCATGTTCACGTAAAGTACGTAGATATTTCTGCGCATCCTGCTGGTTCATCAGGATATCCTCTTCAGAGAACTGTAAAGTTAAAGGATGCTCGACTTTACTGCGAATAATGGTAATCAGTTTGGAAATAAATTCAGGGAAAGTACGGTCTTTAAATAGCACCGCACGGTTCAGGTTCACGATTAAACGGGCATCCGGATACTGGGTAATAAAGTTGTGCAACTGCTTGCTTGATTCAACCAGAATCCAACGATCCAGTTTAATAGACAATTCATCATCTTCATTAAGTTCCATCAAGGAAGAAATATCCTGCCATTTATTTTCAAAGATAAAGCCACTAGTCACCTCATACATATAGAGGTTGGTATCTTCTTTATCATAGAGCTGTTGATATTTCAGATGAATTTCACCACGTTCCAGACATTCACGCAGTGCTTTTAATACTGGAGAGGTTGTGAGTGGTACAGTGCTGACTGCCGGACTGACCGGTATGGACTCAGACGCTGGAATAACGGGTTCTGAAACCGTGAAGTCAATGCTCGGCATTGAAATCGATTCCTGAGTCGTTGCAGGAATATCCAGAACAAATTCAGACGTTTTTTGTGCTTGTGGTAAAGGAGTAGAGAAGGCCCGACCGACTAATTCATTACAATGGCTTTCATCACGCAACTCACCGTCAAGCAGGGTATAACCGATGCGTAGATTGAGCGGATAAGTTTGCTGATTCACTGTAATAAGCTGTGGTTTGGTCAATGAACCTAACCCAACAAGTTTGGATTCCAGAATGTCTTGCGCATCTGCCTGAATGATCCCCACCAGAACATCATGTTCCAGTTTAAAGAGTGGAATACGAACCTGCTCTTTTAGAAATTTCTTAACTTCATGGAAATAACCTATGTAGGTCGCCCAATCACCATTCAGGACTTGCGGCTCATACGCAGCAAAGGAGAACGTGATCAATGCATTGGCTTTGGCCGGTTCACGATTGAGTTCACGCTTAAGTGACTGTAAGGTATTTGGCTTGTTTGCAACTTTTTCAGAAGAGGCACTCGCCTGATTAGTCGCTGTATCAATCGTGATTTGAAGTGCATCTTCTTCAGCGCTAGATGCCAGAAATTCCAGTTTTAGCGGGTTGGCAGCAGCCACATTTGGATTCGAAGAAGTAATATCAAAACGGCCTAAATCAAACTGACCCTGAGAAATCTTTTTAAAGCGGGATTTAAAATCATTTAAATCTTGCGGCTGTAATAGGTCTAAAAGTGGCAGACCGATAATATCGTCCTCGCTTTTGAGTCCAAACAATTTGAGATAATCGGCATTGGCCTGAATATGGATGCCTTCCTGAATGGTTGCGACTGCACGGTTACTATCTTCTACCAGTGATTGTGCCTGGCTTTGTGCAGTTTCCAGTTCTTCCATTAAATGGCGCTGGGCTTGCATGGTACGGCTAAAGGAAAGGGCACGCACCAGATTCAGGAAGAAGCGGTCTGGATAATCCAGATTCAGAATGTCAAAAATGCCTTTACGGATATATTGGGCATATTGTTCAGCCTGATAATCTTCCGGCTTTAACAAAAGAATAGGAAGATCAGGTTGCTGCGAAAGTTGAACCAGACTTAAGGCCTGTTCATATTTCAGATCATAAGCACGACCAAAAATAATCAGGTCCCAGTTAAAGTTTAACTGTTTTTCAAAAGATTGCAGATCATCAAGCAGAACGGCGTCGACCTGATATTCATTACTGGTTAAGAGATCACGGATTTGGTTATATCTAATTTGATTATCATCAATGATCAGTAAACGTGTTTCAGTACGTTTTAACTTTTTAGACAATAATGGATTTCTCACTTCAATGCTTCCCATAAATCGTGATTTCTAGTTTCATTCAATTGCTTATGTATAAAGTTTTCGATGACATCTTCTTCTTGATCATTTAATAATTCATAGTCAAAACGGATAAAACTTTGTGTAATGAGCTGTGCCTTGGTCAGGTAGATTCTGAGTTCTTTTTGGCCAAGACGTAAATGAATGGTCTGTTTTTCCCTAAACATTTGTGAGCCAGAGACAATAATACTGGTTGAGACCTGATCGAGTTGGGTCATCTGTACCAGAATAGCTGGCTGATAATTGATACTATGTTTGTCGGTACGGGCATAGACTGCGCAAGGGAACAGTTCCTGTGCGAGAATTTCCAGACCAATTTCCAGACTTTTATCTGCTGACTGTTTGATCCAGCGAATGACTCCGCCACGCCACTGGCTTTGAGATTTTTCCTGAACCAGAATAAATTCACCAGTTTTCAGATTGGCAGGCGTGATACCTGACCATTTAATCCGGTAACCATTGACACTGATATCGAGAACTTCAGCGGTATGAATCTGTTTGGCTTCGCGATCGAGCGCCTTGATACTGCTGAATCCGCTTGGAACGGCATTATGCATTGAGCTGACAAAACTGCTTTCGCTCTGGAAACCATAATTACCTTCCAGTTCCAGCGTTTCATTAAAGTTTTTACCCTTAGACAGATAAAAATGCGCCACCGTTAAGCCAAAGCAGATATTGATCTGTGCGGAATATTCATAACGTTCATGACGGCGTTCGACATTATTCGAAAGCAGGTTATAGATATGAAAATGCAGGGCAGGTGTCAGGAACAGCTTTTCATTACGTGACAGATACTGGGCATTTTTGCTTTGAGTGCCGGTCAGGTGTTCCATCAGGTTTTGTGTCGAAATATAGAAACTTGGCTGGAAATGCTGACCCTGATGAGAATTCAGTAAAGGCGGATGATCTTTGCTGGCATCAACCACATAACGTGACAGTGTGGTTTCTTTTGGCAGAATCTGAACCAGTTTCGCCCAGTCCGCACTGCATAAATATAATCCCTGAATCTCAGCTGGGCGGATCTGATGAGTATTGAAAATATCCAGCAAAATCAGTCGTGCATAGGCTTGGGTAATATTCTGGATTTCGTGCTGGGTGCCAAGAACCTGATTGATGTTGGTCTGATAGAAATTATTTTCCATCGCACATTCCAGCAACTGATGTGCTGCCAACCACTGACCGGCGCCAGGTGTGCTATACAGCATATGCTGTTGATAGAGCAGGAGACTTAACTGTTGCAGGCCATAGTAAATAGACACCATCCGGGCACTTTGCAGGCTTTTCTTTTTGCCCAAGGAAAATAGTGAAAACTTTTGATGATTCAGCTGATGATTACAGCGTTTGGCAATATCTATATAGATTTTGGCAAAATAGCTGCGTAACAGCATAGCCAGCTCAATAATCTGGTCATTGCGATCTGTCGTGATCAGACCCTGATTGACGAAATGTTTCTCAAGACTGGCCAAAACATTTTCAAGGGTAGGGTGCAATACCTGAATCAGGTCAAAACGCAAGGTTTCCGCACATTTCAGTTCGGAAATTTCCAGTAAAGCACTGAACAGAGACTTGGATGAATTCCCCAATTGCAGGATTGAAATTCCTGCGACCCATTCCTGCAATGCTTTGGCATTTGTGGGACAAAAACTTAGCTGTTCTATGGTGAGTTCAGCCGTTGTCTGAAAAATGTCTGCAGTATGCTTACTCATCTTTATTATTTAACTCAAAAATGTTGAAACCCCAAAAAGCGGTGTCTTATTCTTCTCGCCCGCTATTTCTCGAACTAGTTTAGGAACCAGATACCCCGGTAGGTTCGCTAAAACTTCTGTATAAATCTCATTGATGTGCTCAGCAGGTAAATCAAAATGATGCGCACCTTTTACTTTATCAAGTACATGTAAATAATAGGGCATCACGCCAGCATCAAACAAGCGATAGCTTAAATCAATCAAAACTTGAGCAGAATCATTAACCCCTTTTAATAAAACTGCTTGATTGAGTACCGTGATCTGATGCTGAACCAGCTGATTAAGCTGCTTACAGGTCAGGTCATCCAGCTCTGATGCATGGTTCGAGTGTACCACTAGAATAATACGTAGCCTACTGTTTTTTAACATGCTTAGTAGCTCTTCGTCGATCCGGTTTGGGATCACAATAGGAACTCGTGAATGTATTCTTAAAAATTTGAGATGTGGTACCGATTCTAGTCGTTCAATCCAGGTTTTTAATTTTCGGTTAGATAAGGTCAGTGGATCGCCGCCGCTTAGAATTACTTCATTAATATCTGGCTGGCTTTCCAGATATTGTTTGATATTGATCCAGTCCTCATTTTTAGGCAGGTTTTCCTGATAGGGGAAATGGCGTCGGAAACAGTAACGACAGTGGACTGCACAGGCACCGGTCAAGGTCAGTAGAAAACGTGACTTATATTTATGTAGAACACCAGGCTGCTGGTTGGCCTGTTCTTCACCTAGGGGATCGGTGACAAATCCCGGATGGTCTTCCAGTTCCAGATGATGCGGTAACACTTGTAATAAAAGTGGATCTAAAGGATTGCCTGGCTGCATTCTGGAAACAAAAGCTCGCGGCACACGTAGTTTAAAGGCTTGAGAGGCCAGCAGAGCACCAGATAACAGCTGATCTGGAGAAAGCTGTAGAATTTGCAGTAATTCCTGTGGATCGGTGATCAGGTCGCTCAGTTGCGATTGCCAATTTGCTTCTTGATATAAATACTGTGTCATGCCGGAAGATCAAAAAAAGATGAAGGCGATAGCCAGAAGTGCGCAGTTTAGCAGTTTGTCTACAGATGGGAATGTGAAAGCTGGCTAAAATTTCTCTAAACACGATCAGTTTGCTATGGTATGCAAAAGCATAGAGACTTTTATGTGTTTGGAAGACTGGTTGTGCATCAGTATTGGAATAGCTGATGCTAAGTTAAGCAGTGTCAGCAAGTTAAAACCGATTTTTTCGTTGCGACTTGGTGTATTGCTCATTTAGAATACGCAACATTAAATGAATGTGCATGTGGCAACTCATGTTCGTGTCAGACTTGCTAAATGACATTGCAACAGCCCATAGCATCAATAGCTTAAAGTTAGTAAGTTTGGAGTGAGCCAATCATGGCCTATTATTCTACGAACGATTTCAAGTCTGGCCTGAAGGTTATGCTTGATGGTAACCCATGTTCAATCATGGAAAACGAATACGTTAAACCAGGTAAAGGCCAGGCGTTCAACCGCGTTAAATTACGTAACCTTCGCAGTGGTAAAGTTTTGGAAAAAACTTTTAAATCTGGTGATTCTCTAGAAGCTGCAGACATCGTAGAAGTGGAAATGGAATACTTGTACAACGATGGCGAAATGTGGAACTTCATGGATCCTGTAACCTTTGAACAGATCGCTGCTGATAAAACAGCAATGGGCGATGCTGCAAAATGGTTAAAAGACGATTCAAATGAAAAATGTACTATCATGTTATGGAATGGCGTACCTTTAACAGTAAGCCCACCAAACTTCGTAGTATTAAAAATCGTTGAAACTGATCCAGGCGTTCGTGGCGATACTTCTGGCGGTGGCGGTAAACCAGCGAAACTTGAAACAGGTGCAGTAGTACGTGTTCCATTATTCGTTCAGCAAGAAGAAAGCGTTCGCGTAGACACCCGTACTGGTGACTATTTAGAACGTGCATAATGGTCGGAAAATAGACTATTATCAAAGGGGATGACTAAAATCATCCCCTTTTTTTATGCCAAAGTCTTAGAGGAATTTGAAAGGAACAAGCGTAAAGTCGCAAGGGAAAACAGCAGTACCTCGAATAAAAAAATCACGCTGATTTATATGCTTCACAAAATGAGGGATTGAATGGAAACTTTACAACAGAAGTCAACCATGACTTCGAAAATCATCTGGCTCCTGGTAGCCATAGTCGGGGCAGTCTCCTTCGGGATACTTGCACTCAGTCGTGGTGAGCATGTGAATGCAGTCTGGCTGGTACTGGCCGCAGCCTGTGTGTACAGCATCGCTTACCGTTTCTACAGTTTATTTATTGCCAATAAAGTTTTTGAACTGAACGCACGCCGTTTAACACCCGCACATCGTCTGGGTGATGGTCTGGATTATGTGCCGACCAATAAAAGCGTGTTATTCGGTCACCATTTTGCCGCGATTGCCGGTGCGGGTCCTTTAGTCGGTCCTATCCTTGCAGCGCAGATGGGTTATCTGCCAGGCACGATCTGGCTACTGGTCGGTGTGGTACTGGCAGGTGCGGTACAGGACTTCCTGGTACTGTTTATTTCTACCCGTCGTGACGGTCGTTCACTGGGTGAAATGGCAAAACAGGAACTGGGTACCTTTGCTGGTATTATCGTGATGCTTGGTGCGCTAGGTGTGATGATCATCATCCTTGCAGTATTGGCACTAGTGGTTGTTAAAGCGCTGACCAACAGTCCATGGGGTGTATTCAGTATTGCCGCTACGATTCCGATCGCCATCTTCATGGGGATCTACATGCGATTTATCCGTCCGGGTAAAATTGCAGAAGTTTCGATCATTGGTTTCGTATTGATGATGCTTGGCATTATCTATGGTGAAAACGTTGCACAGCATCCATACTGGGGACAGTTGTTCACTTTAACTGGTACTGAACTGACTTGGGCACTGATCATTTATGGTTTTATTGCATCAGTATTGCCCGTCTGGTTATTACTTGCTCCACGTGACTATTTATCTACCTTCCTGAAAATTGGTGTGATTGCCGGTCTGGCGATTGGTATTCTGTTCGCGATGCCGGAAATGAAATTGCCAGCGATTACCAAATTTGTCGATGGTACAGGCCCAGTATTCGCTGGTTCAATGTTCCCATTCCTGTTTATTACCATTGCCTGCGGTGCGATTTCCGGTTTCCACGCACTGGTTTCTTCAGGGACGACACCGAAACTGGTCAACAACGAACGCGATATCCGGATAATCGGTTATGGCGGTATGTTAATGGAATCCTTTGTAGCGATCATGGCTTTGATCTGTGCCGCGATTCTTGATCCAGGTGTGTACTTCGCGATTAACTCACCAGCAGCACTACTAGGTACAACCGTAGATACTGCAGCTGAAGCAGTACGTAATCTTGGTTTTGTGGTAACGCCTGAAGCGCTGACTCTCTTGGCTCAGGAAGTAGGTGAGAACTCGATTCTGTCACGTACGGGTGGTGCACCAACTTTCGCGATTGGTATGGCGCATATCATTACCGAAATCTTTAACAGCCGTGAAATGATGGCCTTCTGGTATCACTTTGCAATTCTGTTTGAAGCTTTATTCATTTTGACAGCGGTAGATGCGGGTACTCGTGCATGTCGCTTCATGGTTCAGGATACAGTTGGTATCGTGATTCCTGCGGTAAAACAATCTCATAACTTCTTCGGTAATATGCTGGGTACAGCCGTTGCTGTTGCTGGCTGGGGTTTCTTCGTTTATCAGGGCGTTGTTGATCCATTAGGCGGTATTAACAGCTTGTGGCCACTGTTCGGTATTGGTAACCAGATTCTGGCTGCAATGGCATTGATTCTGGGTACAGTCATCCTGTTCAAGATGAAGAAAGAGAAATATGTGTGGGTAACCATTGTTCCAACCGTATTCCTGTTTATTACTTCAATGACAGCCGGTTGGCAAAAGATTTTCCATGAAAATCCAAAGATCGGTTTCTTGGCACAGGCAGAGCGTTTTAATACGGCAATTGCGAATAATGAAATTCTGGCACCAGCGAAAACTTTGGCTGAAATGCAGACTGTCGCAATGTCGAACCAGATCAACGCAGCACTTTGTGGCTTCTTCATGATCGTAGCGTTTGTAATGCTATTTGCTGCGATTGGCGTGATCCGTCGTGCCCTGGCGAGCCCGGTACCAACCGTAAATGAAGCCGAAGCAGTATATCGCGATCCTGAAGAAATTCAGCCTGCAAAAGGACATTGAGGAGCAGCGCATGAACTTGAAGTTTGCTAAAGGTGGAAAAGCGGTTATCTATAAAATCATCAAGATGACCGTGATGTCACAAAAAGACCTGATCCTGAACCCGAAAAACTGGTCACGGATTGCGACGTTGTGGCAGCGTTTACAGCAGAGTTTCCGCCTGATGGTGGGTGTGCCGGATTATCAGACCTATCTGGCGCATATGAAAAAGCACCATCCTGATCTGGAAGCGATGGACCCTAAAACATTTTATCGTCACTGTGTAGATTCGCGTTATCCATCTGCCGGTGGAGATATGAAGAAGTGTCCATGCTAATAGATGAATAAAATGAGCGCCTTTCGGGGCGCTTTTTTACGGGCAAATTTTAGGATTCAAACAAGATAAAACAAAATTATGATCTATTTTGACATTGGGAATTTAAATTTTTAAAAGTCTTTACCTTTTAGGTATAAGTTCAGATCTCAAAGGTTTTTAATAACCTGTTTTCTCTAATAAATATGCCAAGGAAAATGCAATTTTTCTAAACTTTAATCTTAAAGTTTCAATTGGTTCTTATAGGAAATTTAATCATATAAAATTTCTAAAATTCCCAATTTATTCTGCAGAAATAAAGTCGGCAGATGACTGATCTTTGGGGAATTTTAAAAAACAGTGTATGTTAATCCTACAGCATGTTTTATTAGGGAAAATATTGTGATCTGGGGCATGAAACAAAAAGAAAAGCTGGATATTGCGCACAACAATGATGAGCTTGAACAGAAGCTGGCTGATTATGCCCCCAAGATTCAAAAATTTTTCCAAGAAATTAATGCGATTGTTCTGGATAAACATGCACAGACCAGATTAGCCCTATGCTGTCTTATTGCAGGCGGACACGTATTATTTGAAGATTTACCCGGTTTGGGCAAGACAACATTGGCAAGCAGCCTAGCCTATCTTACAGGACTAAAATTTCAGCGGATTCAGTTTACCAATGACATGCTGGCCAGTGATGTGATCGGTATCAATATGTTTAACCAGAAAGAACATCAGTTCGAGTTTAAACAGGGGCCTATTTTTACCCAGATTTTGCTGGCAGATGAAATTAACCGTTCCAGTCCCAAAACTCAGAGTGCCTTGCTAGAAGCGATGGAGGAAGGCTATGCCACTGTGGATGGGATACGTTATGCATTGCCTAAGCCATTTTGGGTAATCGCGACCCAGAACCCGTTATTTCAAAGTGGCACGTATGTCTTGCCTGAATCCCAACTTGACCGTTTTTTAATGCGCCTGTCTTTGGGTTACCCATCCCGTCATGCTGAAAAACTGTTATTACAGCAAGAATCCCGTTTTGCCTTGATCGCTAGCTTGGCACATGTATTTACTGAAAATGAAGTGCTGGAATTACAGCAGTTGACCCAGCAGATTTTTATCAGTGAAGCAGTTCAGGAATATATGCTGGATCTAGCAGAAGAAACCCGTAAGAAACGCCAAGGCTTATCAACACGAGGTTTGCTGGCGCTTAAACGTGCAGCACAGGCGAATGCCATTATTCAGCAACGTAGCTTTGTAACTCCGGACGATGTACAAGCCGTTTTTGTGGCAGTCACCGCCCATCGTCTGGGGCTGAGCGATGCAGAAACATTAAATGTGATGCAACAGGTCGCAGTCAGTTAAAGGAGTCCGCTCTTGGATAAAACCTGGCAAAACTGGCTGGCGAAACGCTTTCAATTTTCACAGCAAAAACGACTTTCTCAAAAGGATGTACTGGTCTTTATTTATCAGCAGGGTTATCTGTATCTGGTTTTGATTTTTATCACCTTTATTGCTGGCGTGAACTATGCCAATAACCTGATCTTAGGCTTCTGTTTTCTGATTAGTGCAGTGCTATGTGTTAGCTTCTATCTGACCTTTAAACAGTTGCATGATCTGGATATCGAAATGGTTGCTGAAGACGTTGGGCAGGTGGGTCATGCGCTTAATCTATATTTTTATTTTCAGCAAGCGACAGCCCGGCCGCGTTATCTGTATATTAAGGCCGGCAATCAGCTGGAGAAAGTTTATCTGAGTGAACAGAAACAGCATTGGGTGCTGCCATTTTATGCTGAACGTCGCGGTAAATTTGAGTATCCGGTGATTCAGATCTATTCGGTTTATCCCTTTGGCCTGGTACGAGCCTGGACCTATCTTTATCATCATCAGTTTGCTTGGGTGGCACCTAAAGCTCAAAACAATACTTCGGAAAACAAGATTTATCAGAATAGCTTTGAACCGGATATGGATGAGTTCCGTGAATTACGAAATTATCAATCTGGAGACTCATTGCAGGCGGTTTCCTGGAAACAGTTTGCACGTGGGCAAGGCTTGTATGTCAAAGTCTTTGAACAGTATCAGGATGAACATAGCTTTGAGATTCATTATGAACACATGCCTAGCCAGTCGCATGAGGAGAAACTGGGCTTGATGATGGGACTGATTGAGCAATGTGAGCAGCAGCAATGTGCATATGCACTGCATTTACCTCAGGCAGAATTGCCGCAGGGAGCAGGTGAAGAACAGTTACGTAAGGCCAAACAATTATTGGCTCAGGCATAACGGGTGAATCTATGATTGATGGAAAAATCCGAATTTCGATCGTCTTGACCCTAGGCTTGATCATCCTTGCCCAAGTAGCTTTCATCCCGGTGCTGCTCAGCATTATCTTTGTCATTAGCTTACTGTGTATCTGGATTTTTCTTAAACGGCAAAAGCCATTTCCTAAAATAGGAACTTTTCTTCTCACGGCCTTAGCATTAGGTAGTATTTATCTTAGCCACCAAAGTTTTATTGGAGTGGAGGCAGGTGTTGCAGTTCTTTCCACTTTTTTATTTGCCAAATCACTGGAAACGAAAAACCGGCGGGATCTGATTATTCTGTTTAATTTTGCGCTTTTTGTTGCGGCCAGTTCATTTCTATATAGCCAATCTTTTGGCATGGCTGTTGTGATTATTCTATGCTTATTAAGCTGTCTAATTGGCTTATACCGGATTCAGACCAGTGAGTTTCAGCAGAGTCAGCAATCACCACGTATAGCCTTACAGCAAGATGCCAAATATGTCGGCAGATTTGTGCTTTATGCTTTGCCGTTTTTTATTTTGTTATTTATTTTCTTTCCGCGTTTGCCACCGCTTTGGCATATCCCAATTCCAGAAAATAAAGGTATAACCGGAATCGGTGACAGTATGTCACCGGGCGATATTGCTGAATTATCTCAATCTAATGCTCTAGCTTTCAGGATTATTGGTGATGTGAGTAAACTGCCGCCACGTTCAGAGTTGTATTGGCGGGCATTGGTGCTAGATGAATATGATGGACAGCGCTGGACCAGTAGCTTTATTAATCAGCAGCCTTTAATCCGTCAGCCTGGAGAAGTTGTTCCAGTATCCACATCAGGGTGGAATTACCAATATCTGGCTGCTGATCCTTCTGTGTTCTGGGTGATGGGCCTGGAAAAATCGATGCCTTTGGAACGCCGTTATTATAACCGTCAGGACTGGAGTATCGTACCAAGGCGTTTAACCCAACGAGTAGAACCGATCCATTTGCAATGGCTGGGTAATCACAATGCTGAAAGTGCTCTACCAGAACAATTTGTTCAGCGACTGAATACCCAGACTCAAGTCCATTTGGATACTCAGGCACAACAGCTGGCACAGCGTTTATATCTACAAAGTGGGGAGGATCCGCGACGTTATATCCGAACAGTCTTGAACTGGTACCAGCAAAATCATTTTGTATATACCCTGAAACCAGGTGTACTCGGCAAAAACCGGATTGATGAATTTCTGTTTAAATCCCGGCAGGGTTTTTGTGAGCACTATGCTTCCAGTTTTGTGATGCTGATGCGATATGTGGGAATTCCGGCACGTGTGGTCACAGGTTATCAAGGCGGACAATTGGCGCCCGATGGGAAAAGTTGGGAAGTTCGTCAGTTGGATGCTCATGCCTGGACAGAAGTCTGGATTGACCAAAGATGGCAGCGTTTTGATCCTACCGCAATGGTAGCCCCGCAACGTATTGATGATGGGATGCAAAATTTAATCTCGCAAGATGAGCGAGTATGGGCAAGTAATTCTGGCTGGACATCACACCGTAATATATGGCTGACCAAACTAAGAGTCTGGAGTGATTATGCAAGTTACCAATGGCAAAGTAAGGTCGTAGGCTATAATGCCGAATCACAGCAGGGCTGGTTAGCGAAACTGGGCCTAAGTTCAGTCTATTCCAGCGTAATTATTTTAATATCTGGTATTGGCATACTCGTACTGCTTTATATTTTAAAAATCTATTTTAAAAATCGGCAGTTACAGTCACCTTTTGAACATTCTATTCAGCAGTTTAATCAGTCTTTAAAAAAAGATTTGAGAAAACAGTCTGCGGAAACTTTTCATCAGTGGATGTTAAGGCTATCTCAGCAAGTTCAGGACAAAGATCAGACTGTATTCTTTGAAGCAATTAGACTATTTGAAAAATCAATTTATTCAGGCAGGGAATTCTCAGACCAAGATCTGAAACAATTCAAAGATTTGCTTAAAACTTGTACGTATATATTGAAAATTAAATGAAAAGACTTGTTTTGAGATCGAAAAATTTATAATATGCCAAGCATTCTAGGTGTATAGCTCAGTTGGTTAGAGCGCTACGTTGACATCGTAGAGGTCTCCAGTTCGAGTCTGGATATACCTACCAAGATTCTAAACGTTATGTTATAAGGGTTTTAAGCGAAAACAATAGCTTAAAACCCTTTTTTGTTGTCTTGAATAAAGTCTACCCTTAACAGCACTATCCGTAAAATCGCTACTTTTTGCCGATTATACAGCTTAATTTACGTCAAGGTTACGACAAGAATTTTGGAAAGTACGTCATGAAATTAACTGAGCCAAGAATAAGAAAGTACATTGAATCTTTTGATAATAAAATAATGCTATGAATAAGGTCAGATCATTCTGTTATATGGACATTTCGGTTTGCACTTAAAACTGCAATGTGATGGGGGAAATGGGTATAAAGATAAAAAATATTTACGATAGAAATGTTCATCTGCCAAAGACTAAAAATGGTGATGCACTTAATATGCCGTTAACTATAAAGGCTATAGAGCTTCTGGATTTGATTCAATATGACGGACTTAATATTAATCCCTCAAAAAGAGAATTCATTTAAGTTGATATGGAAACGTAGAAAGCAAAAGGCAGGGCTTCCAGATATTCATTTTTATGACACGCGACATAAAGCACTCAACCCTTTGTGAATAAATAGAAATTATCGATTGATGTGCTGGCCCTAATCACTGGGCGTATATCAAAGTGCTGGCAAATACTTACTACACCCGGGATCGAAGATATTGCTGACATGTTAGAGGCTGCATACGAAAAGCCTTATTCAGTTAATGGGGTAGGGTGAGTAGTGAGGCTGAGGATTTTTGTATGATATGAGATTGTTAATCTTCAGTTATCGTAAAGTGATGTCTCATTAAGTCAGTATTATTTGCATCATTTATTATAGAAATTAATACATCATATATAGCAGTTAGCTCATCTAGACTATGGAAAGCGCTCTTTCTGTTTATACGCTTACACATATCAAAAATATCTTCTTGGACTTCTTCAGCATGGTTAATTTTTTCTTTAGTGAGTGTAATTAACTTTCGAATATCACCTTCTATTACTTCGCTATTCTGATCGAGTGATTTGATAGACCCTTCCGACAATTTCAATATTTTTTTAAAATTATTTATTTTTAATGCGTTTTTATCTAAAGCTATGAGTGACATATTAAGGGATTGTATCTTTAATTCAAATTTTCTTTGTTCATCTGCACGATCTTCCTGTTTTTTTGCAATTTTTATCTGTTCAATTATTTGTCTATAACCAAAAATTGCAAGACTTAGCGCTAATATGCCTATCAAAATCTGAATCTGTCCTGAATTGCTCTCAGCCCATGTCGAAAAACTAACTAAATAATTCAGCATAAAATAAGTCCTTATTGTAAATTAATCAGCATTCTACCCAAATTTAATTAGAAGATTCTTATTAATTAAACCAACATACTGGCATTATCTAAAGCCTATTAAACCAATAGAACCATTTTTTTTATTTGAATTACGGTCGATACATTTCCAGTGTTTGTAAAGGTAATTAAAAAAATGCACATAATTTAAACTGAAGAAAGAGTAGAAAGGTGACTATTATTTAGGTTGTCTTAAGCCTTTAGGATTAACTATCAATTTATCAGGTGCAGATCATAAATTTAGATAGGGAATAGCAGATCTGTTTCAATTCGCTTTTTAACCCATACTTATGGAAATTACGGCCATTGATAATTTATTTTCATGATACCCAACATGTAGATAAAAATTGATGGCAAAAAACCGAATTAAGCACACATTAAGTTTATAGGTGAATTTGTCTGATTTTTAATTTAAGTAATTGAATTATAATGATTAAATTATAATTTTTGGTAAAATTAAGCAAAATCTGCAAATTAACCTTCTAATGCACAAATCGCATGGTTTGGCAATGTGCCGATTCGAAAAAAGGTTCATTTTCACGTAGAATACTGCTGTCGGTGAATCACGCTGACAATTTTTACGAATTTTTCAGGCAAAGTTGAATATGTATTGATATTCCTTTGACTGAGGTGCAACCAGCACCACTACTTTCAAAGTTTATTTAAGTAACCGGTTCGCTGAAATTAGGCCAAAAGCCTGATGATCAGAAACTCAATCCAAAGCAAGGGGCTATATATGGCTGGTGGAAAGTCAACAATCATTTACACACTGACCGACGAGGCGCCATTATTGGCGACTTACTCTCTACTGCCGATCATTGAGACCTTTACTAAGCCGGCGGGCGTTGAGATTGTTAAGACAGACATCTCTGTAGCCGCACGCGTACTTGCAGAATTCGCAGACTATCTAAGCGATGAGCAGAAAGTTTCAGATAACCTGGCAGAATTAGGTCGTCTTACTCAGGACCCAGATACTAATATCATTAAACTCCCTAATATTAGTGCGTCTGTTGCTCAGTTGACGTCATGCATTAAAGAACTTCAGTCTAAGGGCTATGCACTGCCTGATTATCCGGAAAACCCGACTACTGAAGAAGAAAAAGCAATTAAAGCGCGTTATAGCAAGTGCCTAGGTTCAGCAGTGAACCCAGTACTTCGTGAAGGTAACTCTGACCGTCGTGCGCCGACAGCAGTGAAAAACTACGCGAAAAAACACCCACATTCTATGGGTGAATGGAAACCTTGGTCACAAACTCACGTTTCTCACATGCAAGAAGGCGACTTCTACCATGGCGAAAAGTCTATGACTTTAGACCGTGCACGTAATGTGAAAATGGAACTGATCACCAAGTCTGGTGAAACTATCGTTCTTAAGCCAAAAGTTGCGCTTCAAGACGGCGAAATCATCGACTCAATGTTCATGAGCAAAAAAGCCCTTTGCGACTTCTATGAAAAAGAATTAGAAGATTGTAAAGAAGCTGGCATCCTGTTCTCTTTACACGTTAAAGCGACCATGATGAAAGTATCACACCCGATCGTATTCGGTCACTGTGTGCGTATTTACTACAAAGATGCGTTTGAGAAACACGGTAAATTATTCGACGAGCTCGGCATTAACGTAAACAACGGTATGGCTGGTCTTTACGAAAAAATCGAATCTTTACCGACTTCTTTACGTGAAGAAATCATTGAAGATCTTCATGCATGTCAAGAACACCGTCCAGCACTTGCGATGGTTGATTCTGCAAAAGGTATTACCAACTTCCATTCTCCAAACGACGTGATTGTAGATGCTTCTATGCCTGCAATGATCCGTACTGGCGGTAAAATGTGGGGTGCTGACGGTAAACCTTACGACTGTAAAGCAGTTATGCCTGAATCTACATTCGCACGTATTTATCAGGAAATGATCAACTTCTGTAAATGGAATGGTAACTTCGACCCACGTACTATGGGTACAGTTCCTAACGTTGGTCTGATGGCTCAAAAAGCTGAAGAATACGGTTCTCACGACAAGACTTTCGAAATTCCAGAAGCGGGTGTTGCGAACATCACTGACCTTGAAACTGGTGAAGTGTTGATGTCTCAAAACGTGGAAGAAGGTGATATCTGGCGTATGTGCCAGGTGAAAGACGCACCGATCCGCGACTGGGTGAAACTGGCTGTAACTCGTGCACGTAACTCTGGCATGCCAGCAATCTTCTGGCTTGACCCGTACCGTCCACACGAAAACGAACTGATCAAAAAAGTTCAAACATACCTGAAAGACCACGATACAGAAGGCTTGGACATCCAAATCATGTCTCAAGTACGTGCGATGCGTTATACACTTGAACGTGTTGCTCGTGGCCTAGATACCATTTCAGTAACAGGTAACATCCTGCGTGACTACCTGACTGACCTGTTCCCAATCATGGAGCTTGGTACTTCTGCGAAAATGCTGTCTATCGTGCCTCTAATGGCAGGTGGCGGTATGTACGAAACTGGTGCTGGTGGTTCTGCGCCTAAACACGTACAACAATTGGTAGAAGAAAACCACTTACGTTGGGATTCTCTAGGTGAGTTCTTGGCATTGGCTGTTTCTCTGGAAGAAATGGGCATTAAAGAAAACAATGCACGTGCGAAACTGCTCGCGAAAACACTGGATGCTGCGACTGGTAAATTGCTTGACAATGACAAGTCTCCATCACGTCGTACTGGCGAGCTAGACAACCGTGGCAGCCACTTCTACCTGGCTAAATTCTGGGCTGAAGAACTTGTAGCGCAAGACGAAGATGCAGAATTGAAAGCGAAATTTGCACCGATCGCTCAGTCTCTTGCTGAAAATGAAGAGAAGATCGTAAGCGAATTGAATGCAGTTCAAGGCCAATCTGTAGATATCGGTGGTTACTATGCAGTTGATCCTGCGAAAGTAAATGCTGTAATGCGTCCAAGTGTTACATTGAACCAAATCATTGAATCACTAAACGCTTAATCAGGCTGTACTAGCTTTAAAGCTCGTAAAGTGAATAAAACCGGTGCTTAGGCGCCGGTTTTTTATTGTTTTTAGATATACATTTAGATAAGAAATGAGATTTCAGTTAAGTTTCTGATCTATCGTCATTTGATTGAATAATCGAAATGATTAAAAAATAATTCTGAACTTGTTATATTGATTTAAAGTATAAGCGCTATATTAAAAAAAGGTTTTATTGACCTGGGTAGGGTAGAGCCATGAGTAATCAGATATTCATACAGCAGACTTTTGATGGTCCGGTGGATATTGTTGGCGATATTCATGGTGAGATTGATGCGCTACATCAATTATTAAAAGTATTGGGCTACGATCTGCAAGGTCGTCATCCTGAACAGCGTAAACTGATTTTTGTCGGGGATCTGTGTGATCGTGGACCAGACAGTATCGCTGTCATCAGACAGGTTAAAACCTTAATAGAAAATGGCAATGCGCAATGCATTCTGGGTAATCATGAAATCAACTTGTTAACCGATACGCTACGGGAAGGCAATGGCTGGTTTTTTGGTTCACCGCATCAGGATGATCTCAAAACTTTTGATTCAGTTCAGGCTTCAATTCAGGATCGTGCATGGATTCTAGAATTTCTAAACAGCCTGCCTTTGGCTCTAGATGCACCCCATTTAAGAATTGTGCATGCTTGCTGGGATACGCAGGCAATTCAACAATTGAAATCTGTTCCTTTTAATTCAATCAGACAGGCTTATGATCATTTTGTTCTGAAAAATGAGCTTGAGTTGCAGACTTTGGGCTTTGATGAATATATCCAGAGTGAACAGCAGCAATATCAAGGACAATTCAAGGATCCAGCAGCCAGCATTCCCTTATTAAAATATATTGCTGAAAAAGAGTTACGCGACCAGATGCAAAATCCGATTCGTACCTTAAGCTCAGGCGCAGAAAAAATTGCGCAACGTCCAGTCTATGCAGGGGGACGCTGGCGCATGATTGACCGTTTGCCATGGTGGGAGCGTTATACAGATACGATACCTGTCGTAATTGGCCATTACTGGCGAAACTTTAAAACCACCGAAGAAAAATCCGGTCTGTTTAAGCACATTGATGCACTGCAATGGTTTGGACAGCAGCAGAATGTATTCTGTGTCGACTATTCAGTGGGCAAGCGTTATCGAGATCGTCAGCAACAGGCAGAGTTTGCTCATCATCTCGGGGCTTTAAGATGGCCTGAAAACCTAGTGATTTTTGAAGATGGCCAACAGTATTTCACTCAAAAAATGACGTAAAAAAAGCAGCCACGAAGACTGCTTTTTTAATGAAATTAGCGGATCATTCCACTTCTACTATTTCAAAATCGTGGGTGATTTCGACACCACCGTCAGACAGCATTTTACTGGCAGAACAGTATTTCTCAGCAGAAAGTTCTACGGCTTTAGCGACCTGTTTCTCTTTGATGCCTTTACCGCTGACCACAAAGTGTAGATGGATTTTAGTAAATACAGCAGGAATCGTATCGGCACGTTCTGCTTTTAATTCACAGCGAACATCAGTAATCTCCTGACGAGCTTTCTTTAAAATTGTCACAATGTCAAAAGAAGCACAACCACCCAGACCGGTCAAAATCAGCTCCATTGGGCGAGGACCACGGTTTTCACCGCCATATTCAGGTGAACCATCCATGATGATACTGTGACCACTTTGAGTTTTTGCTTCAAAAGCAACATTCTCTAGCCAATGAACACTCGTTTGCATTGCAACTACCTAAAAAAAGCTATAAATTTACGAAGTAACTGTACACTAACATAAATTGGGTTGATAAGGAATTTCAATCCCACTGTGTGACAAGTTCACATTAGGTCTTGTGCGATCTATAAATTATCCATATTCGGAACTGTAAGCATGACTTCAAACTTTTCACAATTAAGCACAGACGCACTTTCGCCAGGGCAACTACCTGAATCAGTGAAAGCGTTATTAAAACGTGCATATATCAATCGCTATCCAAAACGTACCACGATCGTGGATGCAGGATCAGAATCTAAATCGCTGTATTTAATTCTGAAGGGGTCTGTATCTATCATTCTTCGTGAAGATGATGAACGTGAGATTGTGGTAGCTTATTTAAATGCGGGAGACTTCTTTGGGGAAATGGGTCTTTTCGAAGCAAATCCACAGCGTACTGCAGAAGTGCGTACTCGTGATGTCTGTGAAATTGCTGAAATTACCTATGAAAACTTTCATGAAATTAGCAAACAATATCCAGATCTAAGCTATGCAGTTTTTGCTCAGCTGGTTCGCCGTCTGAAAAATACCACACGTAAAGTGACTGACCTGGCATTTATTGATGTATCTGGTCGTATCGCACGTTGTCTGATTGACTTGTCATCTCAGCCAGAAGCGATGATCTTGCCAAATGGTCGTCAGATCCGTATTACCCGTCAGGAAATTGGCCGTATTGTTGGGTGTTCACGTGAAATGGTCGGTCGTGTTCTAAAAACTCTAGAAGAACAGGGCATGATTGAAACCGATGGTAAGGCGATTCTGATTTTTGATGCATCGCTGGAAGAACCTGAAGCAGTGGGTGCTGGCGAGTTCGAAGACGAATAAGCCAAAAGCACGATAAAAAGCAAATCTTCGGATTTGCTTTTTTTATTCCTGTTTAAAAATTTCAGCCTGATTCAGAACATAACAAATTGGCACAAGCTTGTTAGAAAAGATGATTTAAGTCCGTCTTATAATTCCGATAGGCTATAGCACACTTGCTCTTGATAAATAACAGATAAACTTAAAGGACATTTTTATGCAATTCAGACCATTGGCGGATACGGGAATCTTATTGCCAGAAATCTGTTTGGGCACCATGACTTTTGGTGAGCAAAATACTCAGGAAGAGGCTTTTCAGCAATTAGACTATGCCTTGGATCAAGGTTTATATTTCTGGGATACCGCAGAAATGTATCCGGTGCCACCCAAGCCTGAAACGCAAGGGGCAACTGAACGCATTATTGGTAACTGGATTGCTTCACGTGGTGGTCGTGACAAACTATTTTTAGCTTCGAAAATTGCGGGCCCGTCACAAGGTGGTAGTCATATCCGTGATGGCCAGACCAAGTTCGTGGCTTCGGAAATTACATCAGCAATTGATAATTCATTGTCGCGTTTGCAAACTGATTATATCGACCTGTACCAATTGCACTGGCCTCAGCGCGCAACCAATTTCTTTGGCAAGCTGGGTTATGGCAATGCAGAAGCTGCAGATGATCGTGCCGTAACGAATCTGGAAGAAACCCTGACTGCTTTGCATGACGAAATTAAGAAAGGTCGTATCCGTTATATTGGCCTGTCCAATGAAACACCTTGGGGCACCATGAAGTTCCTGCATCTGGCAGAGAAATTGGGACTTTCTAAATTTGTTAGCGTGCAAAATCCGTATAGCTTGCTGAATCGGACTTATGAAATTGGTATGTCGGAAATTGCCAAATACGAAGGTGTAGGTTTGCTGGCTTATTCTCCACTGGCATTCGGTTATCTGACTGGTAAATTCCGCAATGGTGCACGTCCAGCCAATGCACGTGTGACTTTATTTTCACGTTTTAGCCGTTATAGCAATCCGGAAAGCGAGTGGGCCGTCGAGCAGTATGCACAACTGGCTGAGCAGCATGGCCTGACCTTAACCCAGTTGTCACTGGCTTTCATTAAACAGCAGTTCTTCGTGACCAGTACTATTATTGGTGCGACCAACTTGGATCAGCTCAAAGAAAACATTCAGGCGTTTGACGTGAATCTGTCTGAAGAAGTCTTGCAGGGCATTGAAGCCATTCACCGTCAGCAGCCCAATCCGGCACCATAATCACGATATTACCATTCTAAAACACCCTCTAAGCGAGGGTGCTTTTAATTTGATGAGTAAATTTGATGATAAACAACATAGCAAGAAAAGGATAAAGGCAGCATAATCAAAACAAGATTCATCAATAGGATTTAATAAAAATGAATAATGAAACGGATATTTCTAAATCCCAAGTATTAGCCAAAGCTATATTCAACTTAGCTGAACAGTTGCAATTGCAAGAATCCGAGCTTGCATTAGTTCTGGATCTATCTAAAGCAGAATTATCGTCAATCATAAATCAAAAAGAATTAGAACCAGATACTACCGCAGGTAAAAGAGCAATAACTTTAATCAATATCTATCAAGCGTTATTTGGTCTGAATGGTGGGGATCTGAGCTGGATGCGCCAGTTTATCAATTCACCTAACAAGCTTTTGGATCAGCAAATACCAAGATCCTTGATGCAAACAGAATATGGTTTGAGTGCAGTATTGCGATTATTAGGACGCTTGCAACCGCACTAAAGGTCTTTCTCTATTTTCTACCCATCCGAAAAATAGCAGAGTAAATTAAATCAGATATTCATTATTGATCTTCACTTTAAAAATTCTACTTTCGCTCACTTGAAATATTTTCATTGAATACCAATATTAATACTGATAACTCTGTCTTTTATTTAATTAAATTTTTGAAAAATATATAAAAAATTATTTGAAATTTTATTTCCAGCACCCATATATCCATCAAGTAGAAAATTTGTTGTGAGGAATAACAAGAATGCGTTTTGAGAAATTTACCAATCGCTTACAGCAAACCCTTTCCGATGCGCAATCTCTGGCAATGAGCAAGGATCATGCTGCCATTGAAGGGATTCACATCTTGTCCACCTTGATGGAAGAAGCATCGAATGTGAGCTTGCTGCAACAGGCAGGAGCGAACCTGCGTGACCTGCAAAGCAAAGTACAAACTGCGCTGAACAATGTAGCTACGCTCGGTAATCCCTCTGCCGATATCAATATCAGTCAGGAAGCAGCCAAAGCCCTGCATCTAGCGGACAGTTATGCACAAAAAGCAGGAGATGAGTTCCTGTCCACTGACTGGGTATTACTGGCACTTGCAGAAACGGGTGCCACCAAAACCTTATTAAATAGTGTTGGCGTAAAAACTGAAACTTTACGACAGGTCATTAATCAAATTCGAGGCGATGAAAAAGTCATGAGCAATAATCATGAAGATCAACGGGACTCACTGAATAAATATACGATTGATTTAACTGAACGTGCCATGGCTGGCAAACTGGACCCGGTGATTGGTCGTGATGATGAAATCCGTCGTACAATTCAGGTGCTGTCACGCCGTACCAAAAACAACCCGGTACTGATCGGTGAGCCAGGTGTCGGTAAAACTGCGATTGTCGAAGGTCTGGCACAACGTATTGTTAACGGTGAAGTTCCTGAAGGCCTGAAAGGCAAACGTGTATTATCACTGGACTTAGGTTCATTGCTGGCAGGTGCCAAATATCGTGGTGAGTTCGAAGAACGTCTGAAAGCCGTTCTGAAAGATCTGGCTAAACATGAAGGCGAAATCATCCTGTTCATTGACGAGCTGCATACATTGGTCGGTGCCGGTAAAGGCGATGGCGCCATGGATGCGGGTAACATGCTGAAACCTGCATTAGCGCGCGGTGAACTACGCTGTGTCGGTGCAACGACTCTGGATGAATATCGTCAGTACATTGAAAAAGATGCAGCTTTAGAGCGTCGTTTCCAGAAAGTGCTGGTGGATGAACCAAGCGTGGAAGATACCATTGCGATTCTGCGTGGTCTGAAAGATCGTTACGCGACTCACCACGGTGTGCAGATTCTGGATTCTGCAATCATTGCTGCGGCGAAAATGTCACACCGTTACATCACAGATCGTCAATTGCCGGATAAAGCCATTGACCTGATTGATGAAGCAGCATCTCGTATCAAAATGGAGCTGGATTCTAAACCTGAAGCACTGGATAAACTCGAACGTCGTCTGATTCAGCTGAAGATGCAGCTTGAAGCGGTGAAAAAAGATGCAGACTCTGGTGCACAAGGCGAAGTGAAACATCTGGAAGAGCAGATTGCCACTGTAGAGAAAGAGTACAGTGAACTGGAAGAAATCTGGCGTGCCGATAAAGCGCTGGTAGCAGGCAACAAAGATATTCAGGTGAAACTGGATCAGGCTCGCATTGCGCTGGAAAAAGCCCAGCGTGAAGGTGATCTGGCTGAAGCAGCACGTTATCAATACGGTGTGATTCCTGAACTGCAAAAACAGTTGGAACGTATTGAAGCGGCTGAAGAAAGTGAAGCACCAAAACTGCTACGTGACAAAGTCACTGACAATGAGATCGCTGAAGTAGTCAGTGCTGCGACCGGTATTCCTGTAGCGAAAATGCTGCAAGGTGAGCGTGACAAACTGCTGCATATGGAAGACTTCCTGCATAACCGTGTTGTTGGTCAGGAAGAAGCCGTAGTAGCTGTATCTAATGCTGTACGTCGTTCACGTGCCGGCTTGTCAGATCCAAACCGTCCAAGTGGTTCATTCCTGTTCTTGGGCCCAACAGGTGTAGGTAAAACAGAATTGACCAAAGCCTTGGCGAACTTCCTGTTCGACAGTGACGATGCCATGATCCGAATCGACATGTCCGAATTTATGGAAAAACATTCGGTGAGCCGCTTGGTCGGTGCACCTCCGGGCTATGTCGGTTATGAAGAAGGTGGTGTGCTGACTGAAGCGGTGCGCCGTAAACCATATAGCGTGGTGTTATTCGATGAGGTCGAAAAAGCGCATCCGGATGTATTTAACATTCTGCTGCAAGTGCTGGACGATGGTCGTCTGACTGACTCGCAAGGCCGTGTGGTGGACTTTAAAAATACCGTGATTGTGATGACTTCGAACCTGGGTTCACAGGATGTTCGTGAACTGGGCGATAAAGCAACTCGTGAAGAAGTCCGTACAGTGGTGATGAATGCGGTATCGGAACATTTCCGTCCAGAGTTTATCAACCGTATTGATGAGCTAGTGGTGTTCCATGCACTGGAAAAAGACCAGATCCGTGGTATTGCCGATATTCAGTTGAACCGCTTGCGTCAACGTCTGGCAGAACGCGATATGCGTCTGTCTGTGGATGACAGTGCTTTCGATCGGTTAATCGAAGCTGGTTTCGATCCGTTGTATGGTGCGCGTCCATTAAAACGTGCGATCCAGCAACGTATTGAAAATGGTTTGGCACAAAGCATCCTGGCAGGTGAGTTTGGCCCTGGTGATACCATCGTCGTTCGTGGTGAAAGTGGCGAGCTGGTCTTTGAAAAAATGAAACTCAGCTAATAGAAGTTCTCCTCGCAACAAAAAAACCCAGCCTAGGCTGGGTTTTTCTTTATCTTATATTCACACCTTACATTTTTGGATGAGTAATTTTCCAGGCACGGTGAATTTTCTGGTTACGCTTGAAGTCTGGACCAATGGTTTCATGCGTGATTTCTTCCACGTCATATAAACCTTCAATCATTTCATCCATTTCGAAACCACGGTAGTTGTTCGAGAAATACAACGTACCGTCAGTGGTTAAACGGTTCATGGCACGTTTCAATAAAGAGACGTGGTCACGCTGAACGTCGAAAGTCCCGTAGAATTTTTTCGAGTTAGAGAATGTCGGTGGATCGATAAAGATCAGGTCATATTGTTCATGACCTTCTTTCAGCCATTCAAAACAGTCAGATGCAAAGAATTGATGTTGTTGATCGGCATGGTCTACAGTCAGGCCGTTCAGAACAAAGTTCTCTTTTGACCAGTTCAAATAAGTATTAGATAAATCGACACTGGTGGTACTCGCTGCACCACCTAAAGCTGCATGTAAGCTCGCCGTAGAAGTATAACTGTACAGATTCAGAAAGTGTTTACCTTTGGCTTCTTTGGCAATACGCAGACGCATCTGACGGTGATCCAGGAATAGACCGGTATCCAGATAATCGGTCAGGTTGACCAGAATCTTGGCTTGGCCTTCCTGGACGATAAAACGTTTAGACGCTGTACTTTGTTTGGTGTACTGGTTCTTACCTTCCTGACGGGCACGAGTTTTAATAAAGATGGCATCACGGCCTAGACCAGTCACAGCACGAATCGCTTGCAATGCCAGGTTAAAACGCTTTTTGGCTTTTTCTGGATCAATTTTCTTCGGAGGCGCATATTCCTGCACATGCAGACGTTCGCCATACAGGTCGACTGCTACGTTAAAGTCTGGTAAGTCGGCATCATACAAACGCAGGCAGTGAATATTTTCTTTTACCGCCCATTTTTTCAGGGTTTGCATATTCTTGGTCAGGCGGTTAGCAAATTCCATCGCACCTTCGATCGGCTCGAATTGTTGCGGCTGCCAGCTTTCCAGGAAAGGACGTGTGACTGCTGCCGGTTTTACTGTACCAAAACGGATATAGATTGGCAGTTTACCGTTCATCAAACGCAGAATTTGCGGGTCATTGAACGCCAAGACATCGGCCTGTTCCACCTGAGCAGCAATGACTGCCGCTTTCTGATTCGGGAAATTCTTTTGTAGCAGATTAGACAAACCCAGATACAAGGCACGGTTAGATGCCTTATCGCCCAGACGCTCACCATATGGTGGATTCGTCACAAAGAAGACTTTCTTGCCTTCAGCCTGGAAATCTGGCCAGTCATTTAAAGTACGCTCTTCGATCTTGATCTGATCAAGGGCTGATTCAAAACCTGCAGCAATAATGTTCTGTTTAGTGGCTTTCACCGCTTCCCAGTCGGCATCAAAGGCATAGAATTTGGGTAATGGGTTTTCTAGCGCAGCTTTATGACGTTCAGCTGCTTCAGCTTTAATACCCATCCATAATTCATGGTCATGACCATTCCAGCCATTAAATCCGAAACGACGCACCAGACCCGGGGCACGATCAGTCAGAATCATCAGTGATTCAATAATAAATGTCCCTGAACCACACATTGGATCAACCACAATATCCGGGTTGATATCTTTCAGGCCACCTTTTTGCAGGATCGCAGCCGCCAGATTTTCCTTGATTGGTGCTTCAGTCATAAAGCGGCGATAGCCACGTTTATGCAGGGAATCACCGGATAAGTCTAAACAATAAGTATGTTCTTTTTTACCGGCCAGAATATACATGGTGATTTCTGGCTGTTTGGTATCAATACTTGGACGCTTGCCCACAGCTTCCATAAAGGAATCGACGACGCCATCTTTGGCACGAAGGGTCGCAAACTGGGTATTAACCTTAATATCACGTTCAACGTGCAGACGAATTGCGAAGGTGCTTTGTGGTGCAAAAATCAGTGACCAGTCGAAGCTCATCGCACCTTCATAAAGCTCTTCTGCAACATCACGCGCATCGTGGGAGAATTCGATTTCATGCGTGTGAATTGGCATCAGGACACGAGAAGCCAGACGAGACCACATACAGATGCGGTAAGCATTTTCAAGCGTGCCTTTGAAGGTCAGACGACCTGGGAAACGTTCAATATCCTGAACACCTAAACCTTTGATTTCTTCTTCTAATAAGGTTTCCAGACCATCGGCACAGGTGACCCAATAATTGCTTAAACGTGAAGAGGTATTCATAAAATAGAGAGACCGGAAAAGAATAAATAAAAAACTGCGCTCAGTTTAGCGTATTTTGCCTGTTAAAGCTTTGGAAATTTTTTAAATTCGAGCATATACAGCCTAGTTTTACTCATCCTAAAAAGCGCTAAATGTTGACTTAAAAAGTAAACTAAAAATTGACGAGAGATGTAAAATTACAAAATACCAAGAATGAAAATATTTTGAATAAAACTTTTATTTTACAGATGGGTATGTGGGGTCTGTTGACATTTACTGTTCATAATTAAACCTATAAAGGTAGCCATAAAAATATACAGGCTAAGGCAACAGCACTTTGATAATTTCTTTTGAGCTTGTCATATCGGGTAGCTATTCCTCTAAATTGCTTTAATCTACAAAACATATTTTCAACTAAATGCCTGATTTTATATAAATACCAGTCCATATGATCATTGTTCGATTGGCTATTTATTTTCTTTGGTATATTCGCTTTTGTCCCTGTTTTTCTGATCTGTTCACGCAGTGGTTCTGAATCATAGCCTTTATCTGCGCAGACCACTTTTGTCTCTTTTAAGTCTAATGTTGATATTAAATCAGGTGCAACTTTGACGTCATGTGTGGTTCCATCGGTAATCATGAAATCAATAGGATTGCCATTTGCATCAACAATCAAATGTATTTTTGAGGAGTTTCCTCCTACACTTTTAGAAATGGATTGATTCGCTATACCGGCAGAATGTTGATGAGCACGTACGTGAGAGCCATCAATAAAAATCCATTCCATATCGGGGCATGATGCTAATAATTTGAATAATCTAAGCAACTTACCACTGCTTGACCAACGATTAAAACGTTTGAAAATAGAGTTTGATTGACCGAAATAGGAAGGAATATCTCGCCACGGACAGCCTGTTCTAATTCTATAGAGAATAGCTTCAATAAAATTACGTAAGTTTGAGTTGTGATGAATAGATAAATTACGCAAAATAGTTTTCAACTTTTGCCAGTGTTGATCTGTCAGCATGGTACGAGGCATAGCGAATAGTAAAATTGGGTTTGGCGATTTGATTTTACTACTTCGCTATTTTTTAAGCTAAAAGTGTCAACACACCCTATTAATTTTGGTACGTTTATTGCTCTATCTAATATCAATGAAGCTGTAATGCTGAGGGGGATCATTACAGCTTCATCTTTATTCTTAATTATTATTTCGGAGGGGCTTAGATGTTGGATCTTCAATTACGCAGGAATGAGGCATTTTCAATCGCTACCTTGATTTATGCACGTTTAAGACGAGTAACTGGGCGAGTAATTGATGCCATGTATCTTGCAGAAAATATCCACTATGCAAAGCATGTGATTGGGCTGGCAGAGCAGACTGAAGATCCTGAGCTTTTACATCTGGTCAACCGCTTAAAAACCACTCTGGATTTATTGTCATTTTCAGAACTGCAGGCTGAAGAACAGGCGGAAAAGGAACTGATTTCTGTGGAACCAAGCGAAGAAGATATCTATCGCGCTCAGGTTTCACATCATTATATTGGCGCATTGCGCTAATTGGGGGATTGGGTGTGGATGCTCCAGACTGAAGCACTCATGTTTAAATGAAAAACAAGCATATAGATAAACAGGTTAAATTATCTTATTGAAAAAATACATGGGAATTTAAATTTCCATTCTTATTACCGAGATGGTTTTTGTACAACCGAGCTCTTTATCAACTATAAAGATTCGCTAATCTCTGTATAATACGTTGACTTAACGTATAAGGAATCTCTCATGCACTTGGCGGCATTGCATACACCGAGCCAGATTCAACTCAACAAAGCAGGTAATCTTAAACATTTCCTGACCATCGAAGGTCTTTCTAAAGAAACTCTTACAAAAATACTGGACACTGCGTTGTCCTTTTTTAATGACCAAAATCAGCTGATCACCAATAATTTGCTCGAAGGCAAAACGGTGATGAACCTATTTTTTGAAAATTCTACCCGAACGCGTACTACTTTTGAGGCAGCGGCCAAACGTCTGTCTGCCAACGTGCTGAATATCGATATTGCCCGTTCAAGCACCTCTAAAGGTGAAACTTTACGTGATACCTTGTGGAATCTTGAAGCCATGGCGGCAGATATTTTCGTGGTACGTCATTCATCTTCAGGTGCAGCGCACTTTATTGCCAAAGATGTCTGTCCAAATGTCGCCATCATTAATGCAGGCGATGGCCGTCATGCCCATCCAACTCAAGCGATGCTGGATATGCTGACCATTCGCCGTGAAACCAATAAAAAATTCGAAGATATGTCGATTGCGATTATTGGCGATATCAAGCATTCGCGTGTAGCACGTTCAGATGTGGCGGCACTGCAAACCTTAGGCTGCAAAGATATTCGCGTGATTGCACCGAATACGTTATTGCCATACGGTTTTGATGACTACAGTGAAGATGTACGCCTGTTCAATAATATGGAAGATGGCATCAAAGACTGTGATGTGATCATTACCTTGCGTATTCAAAACGAGCGTATTGATTCGCCAGCGCTGTCTTCTCAGGCTGAATTCTACAAAATGTATGGCCTGAATAAAGAACGTCTCGCCATGGCCAAGCCGGATTGTATCGTGATGCATCCAGGACCAATGAACCGTGGTGTGGAAATTGATTCCAGTATTGCAGACGGTCCGCAATCCGTGATTCTGAAACAGGTTACTAACGGGATTGCAGTACGTATGGCGGTACTGGCTCTTGCGATGCAGGGTCAGTTACAGGAACAGGGTTTGATTGAAGCGATTGCGGTATAAGGAATAAGTCATGTCTATTGTAAAAATTGAAAATGTCCGTGTTCTTGACCCAATCCAAAACACTGATTCAGTCGAAACGGTTTATCTCGAAAATGGTAAACGTGTTGCAGAAACTGCCAACGTATCTGAAACCATTGATGGACAGGGCAAATGGCTGATGCCCACTATGGTGGATCTATGCGCACGTTTACGTGAACCGGGCCAGCAGCAACACGGAACTTTAAAGTCTGAAGGTAAGGCTGCACGTGAAAACGGTATTCTGCATGTCTTTACCCCGCCAGATTCCAAACCGATTGTGCAGGATAATGGTGCGCTGATTCATGGTCTGGTTGAAAAAGCCATGCTGGATGGCGGTATTTATTTACAGGTGATCGGTGCGCAAACCCAAGGTTTGCAAGGTCAGCAACCGGCCAATATGGCTGGTTTAAAAAAAGGCGGTTGTACTGCGGTTTCTAATGCCAGTGCGCCGTTTGCCAATGATGATGTGGTATTACGTACACTTGAATATGCAGCGGGTTTGGATCTGACTGTAGTGTTCTATGCAGAAGAGCCGCAAATTGCCAAAGATGGTTGTGTGCATGAAGGCTTTATTGCTTCACGTCAGGGCTTGCCAATGATTCCGGCACTAGCTGAAACTGTAGCAATTGCCAAATACCTGCTCATGATTGAAGCGACTAAAGTACGCGCTCATTTTGGCTTGTTATCTTGTGGTGCATCAGTAGAACTGATCCGTATTGCTAAAGAAAAAGGCTTGCCAGTAACTTGTGATGTTGCAATGCACCAATTGCATCTGACTGACCATCTGATTGATGGCTTTAACTCTCTTGCACACGTACGTCCACCATTACGTTCTGAATCTGACAAAGAATTACTGCGTCAAGGTGTGAAATCTGGTGTGATTGATGCGATCTGTACCCATCATGAACCCCTGAGCAGCTCTGCCAAAATGACACCCTTTGCGGAAACACAGCCTGGCTTTACCGCGTTTGATACCTACGTACCGTTCGGTATCCAACTAGTGAATGAAGGCTTCTTTACGCCGTTGGAATGGGTGGAGAAAGTCACAGTTGCTCCTGCGAAAGTCGCCAGTATGTTTGAGCGTTGGAAAGCGGAAGCAGGCTGGGTACTGGTTGATCCAGAACAGGAGTGGACATTAAGCAAAGAAACGATCGTTTCTCAAGGTAAAAATACACCACTGCTCAATCAAAAAGTGAAAGGTAAAGTGCTGCAAACTTTTATTGCTGCATAACACTTACATTTCGCGTTTACAAAAAGTCAGCTTCGGCTGACTTTTTTATATCTTAATTAAAATACTAGAAAAGTTAGCCTTACATAAACAGTGAAACTTTATGATATCAGTACAATTATTAACATTCCAAAGAGGGTGGGTCGCTACACTGATTAAATATTAAACATTATAAATCAGAATAATGGTGATCTTGATGAATACAGATTTAATTGAACGTTTAAAGAGTGATGTGACCGCCATTGTGCTGCAAGGTGAAACAGAACATCTATTTGCCAAGGATCAGGCCTTAGCCCAATTCTATCCTGTATTGTTAAGTATTCTTCGTGCAAGACCGGCCTGGATTGAAAGTCTGGGTCAGCAACTTAATCCCAAGATTGATGAATTATTTAATAATAATCCGACCCTAAAACAACAATTCCTGGCTCAGTTAGATTCAACTGCACCTCAAGATGAAATTGAACAGACCCTGAACCGGGCAATTGTTCCAACCATGAGCTTCTTGCAAGCAGAAGCGGGTGCACCCACTGCTGAAGCAGTAGGGCATTTACTAGATACCCATACAGACTCAATTCAACGGTCACTTCCAGTCTGGGCTGGTCCTATACTAGCATCTCTAGGCGTATCTCCACTAGCAGGACAAAACCTGAACCGCGCACCGGGTCTGGATTCCGAACCGGAAGCAGAACCGGTACTGACTGAAGAGAAAAAGGCAGTGGTGTTCTGGCCATTTATTCTCCTCGTGATTATTGCTGCAATTATCTTATTCTTCTTCCGTGGATGCCTGCGTGATGATGATTCGGATGAATTACGAAATGCTCAGGCGGTGAGTGAAGCTGCTGCAACGAACCCTGCAATTCTAAAAATCAGCACCGGTAGTCAGGGTGAAATCGTCAACTGTCAGGTACAGATGAATGATCCGAAATATATGCAGATTCTGCAAAATGAAATTAAACAGATCTTTAATTACAGTATTGGCTGTGGTGCAGTAGCCAATGAAAATTACCATTCTGAATTTATTGATCAGGATACGATTCCTTCAGTACTAAAACTGCTGCAAGGCATGTCAAATGTGACTTTGACTTGGGCAGGTAATCAGGTGTCTGTGCAGGCAGCGAACAGTGCAGATGCACAGCGTTTGGCAGGTCAGATTCGTGGTCTGGCTAAAAATGTAGAAGTCGTGACCCAAAAACCGGTTGATATGGACGAGGCAATCAGTACAGCCAATACTGAGGCTAAAAAAGCTTTAGATGAACTTCAGATGGAAAATATTGAGGCCTTGGATGTTGCTACTGCCTTAAACCTGCAACTTATTCATTTTGCGACAGGTTCTACAGAAATTCCTGAAGTGAATAAAAGCTTGCTAGATCAGACCGCAGCTTTATTGCAATATGCCAAAGATGTACGTCTAACCGTGATAGGCCATACTGATACGGAAGGCAGCAGCACTCAAAATCAGGAACTGTCTTTAAAACGTGCTCAAGCCATTGTGAATTATCTGGTGCAGAAAGGGGTGAATCCGGCACAATTACAACCTGTAGGTATGGCGGCGAATCAGCCTGCTCAACCGAATGCGACTTCGAACGGTCAGTATCAAAACCGTCGTATAACTTTTGAAGTTATGAGTACCGAAGATGGTCGTGTACATACTGTAGATAATGAAGGTGTGGTTGAGAAGAAAGCTAGTTAAATCATCTTTTAGTATAAAAAAGGACGGATGATTCGTCCTTTTTTATTTGTCCTGAATTAAGAGAAAACAGGTGGGGTATAAGTCAGGGTTCTTCCCAGGAACCAGAGTAAGAACAGTACCAACGGAAGATGAAAGACCAGTTGTGTCACTGTAAAGCCAATTACATCTTTGGCCTTTAATTTCAAGATTCCCAGCATAGGGAGCATAAAGAAAGGATTAATCAGATTGGGCAAGGCTTCGGCTGCATTGTAAATCTGGACAGACCAGCCCAGATGCACTTTCAGGTCATGTGCGGCCTGCATCACATAAGGCGCTTCAATAATCCATTTGCCTCCACCAGAAGGAATGAAGAAGCCTAGAATCGCTGAATAAATTCCCATAACGATGGCAAAGGTTTCCTGGGATGCAATCGACACGAAGAACTCGGCTATATAGTGCGATAGGGACAGGTCAGCAGAATTCAGGGCATTGGTCATCATAAAGGCGATGCTGCCATAAAGCGGAAACTGGATCAGCACCCCTGAAATGGCCGGCACAGCTTTGGACACAGCATTGAGAAAATTACGTGGTGTACCATGTAAAGCTACACCCAAAATCAGAAAGATAAAGTTATAGGTGTTTAAGCTGGAGATTGCCAGAATAGGATTACTTTTGGAAAACTCGTTAAACATCCAGACCAGACCCAGAACCACAATCAGAATACTTAAGATTGGCGAGTTTTCCAGCCAGTCACCCGGCCGTTTATGGGTCACGGTTTCAGTCTTTTCTTCTTCAATCTGGATCGGGAAGTGATCAATAGTTTTAATATGATTGCCTTTGGGCGCAGACCAGTAGGCAATGGCAATCGAAGCAATAATCAAGACTGCTGTCATGATCATGGATTGCGGCAGGAAAATCGTTTCAGTAAATGGAATCACACCAGTCAGATTATAAAGTGGTTCTGGTAGACTGGATTTGTTGGCTTGTAATTGCGCTGCTGAAGAGCTGATACCCAGTGCCCAGGTTGCGCCCATCCCGATAATCGCTGCTGCGGCAGCCGCACGGTAATCCATATTCAGTTCTTTACGCTGCGCTAGCGCAATCACCAGAAGTGCGGTTAGAACCGTACTCATCGCCCAGTTAATCAGGGAAATCAGTAGACTAACAGTGGCGACGAGAACGATGGCTCCACGTCCAGAATGAGGAATGCGCGCCATTTTCTGAATCAGTAATTGCATCGGTTTGGAAACCGAAACTACATAACCCACCACGATCAGCATACACATCTGTAAGGTAAAGGGAATCAGACTCCAGAATCCGTCACCAAATGAAATCGCGACGTCTTGTGCCGGCGCACCAATGCCAATCGCGGCAATCGCAACGATGATGACACCGAGTAGGGCAAAGATATAAGAGTCCGGAAACCATTTTTCAGACCAGTCGCTGACGCGCATGGCAAAGCGCTGCAAGATATTTTGTTGAGTTTGCATGATTAAAATCCATTTATTCTGCATTTGTTATTAAGAAGTGGCTTTCTTCAGCCAAAAAGAAACCCTTAAAAATTTTCATTTTAAGGGCTGGAAAAAATCAGGCTGCTTTACGGAGTAAAGGTACGCCGGTGACTTTCTGAATTTCATCAAAACTGACATCGGGTGCCAGTTCTACAAGTTGAATACCTTCAGGTGTGACATCCAATACACCTAAGTCAGTAATAATCCGGTTCACTACGGCCTGACCAGTAAGCGGAAGACTACATTGTGAGACAATTTTAGGCGTACCATCTTTGGCGCAGTGTTCCATCAGCACCACAACTTTTTGCACACCTGCGACCAGATCCATGGCACCACCCATGCCTTTGACTTTCTTGCCTGGAATCATCCAGTTGGCTAGATCACCATTTTCTGAGACTTCCATAGCCCCCAGAATGGCGATATTGACATGACCGCCACGGATCATGGCAAAGGAGTCGGCACTAGAAAAGAAAGAAGCACCTTTGCGGGCAGTTACCGTCTGTTTGCCAGCATTGATCAGGTCTGCATCCACAGTATCGGCCGTTGGAAATTCTCCAATACCCAGCAGGCCATTTTCAGACTGTAGCCAGACATTAATATTCTCTGGAATATAATTTGCGACTAAGGTTGGCAGACCAATACCCAGATTCACATAGAAACCATCTTCAAGTTCCTGTGCGGCGCGCTGCGCCATTTCATTACGTGTCCAAGCCATGATCAAGCCTCCGCCTTTAAAGTCATCTGTTCAATCCGTTTTTCCGGTTGGGTATTCAGTACAATCCGGTTCACATAAATGCCGGGAAGATGAATTTCATCTGGATCAAGGGCACCGATCTCGACAATTTCTTCGACTTCAGCAATGGTCACTTTGCCAGCCATGGCACAGACCGGATTGAAGTTCTGGGCAGTTTTACGGAAAATCAGGTTGCCGGCTTTATCGGCCTTATAAGCTTTAACCAAAGCTACATCAGCAGTTAAGGATTCTTCCAGAATATAAGACTTGCCATTGAATTCGCGGACATTTTTACCTTCAGCAATGACGGTTCCAACACCGGTCGCGGTATAGAAAGCGGGAATACCTGCACCACCGGCACGTAATTTTTCAGCTAAAGTTCCTTGCGGGGTCAGTTCAACTTCAAGTTCACCGCTTAAGTATTGGCGTTCAAATTCCTTATTCTCGCCCACATAGGAAGAGATCATCTTTTTAATCTGTTTGGTTTCCAGCAATAGCCCCAAGCCAAAGCCATCGACACCGGCATTATTGGAAATACAGGTGAGACTTTTGGCACCGGTTTCTTTTAAAGCTGCAATTAGGGCTTCTGGAATACCACATAGACCAAAACCGCCTACCGCCAAGGTATGTCCATTCTGAACTACGCCGTCTAAAGCGGCTTTTGCACTGTCATACACTTTATTTGACATTTTTACCTCGATTTATTCTTCTCTTGCAGATCTCTTTCATCTAAAGATCTGCTGATTTCTATCCATGAGGACTTATAGAGTGTCCGGCTATTTTAAGTTTTTAAGCACAGGCTTTTTGCCAATAGGCATTGGCATAATTGGATGGATTATTGCGTTGTAATACCTCGCTGATATTACGGCTGGCCTGCATCAAAGCATCCAGTTGAATACCGGTTTCAAAGCCCATCTTGGAGAGCAGGTAATACAAGTCTTCAGTTGAAACATTGCCGGAAGCACCTTTGGCATAAGGACAGCCACCGAGACCGGCAATAGAGGAGTCAAATACCCGAATCCCTTGCAGCAATGACTGGTAAATATTAGCGATGGCCATGCCATAGGTATTATGAAAATGACCGGCTAGCACTTTACTATCAATTTCTGAAAGACAGGCATCCCAGACGTTCTTCACGCGATCCGGAGTTGCCGTACCAATGGTTTCACCTAATGACACTTCATAGCAGCCCATGTCTAGTAGACGCTGTGTAACTTTGACGACCTGCTTCGGATCAATTGCACCTTCATAAGGGCAGTCCACCATACAAGAGACATAGCCACGCACCTTGACATCATTTGCTTTGGCAGCTGCCATCACATCTGCAAACTTCTCAAAGCTTTCATCAATCGAGCAGTTGATATTCTTGTGGGTAAAGCTTTCAGAAGCTGCGGTAAATACCGCAACTTCTTTACAATCCACAGCCAGCGCTGATTCAAAACCTTTCATGTTTGGCGTCAGCAAACTGAACTGGATATTCGGATCTTTAGGCAAGCTGGCAAATAGCGTATCGCTATCTGCCATCTGTGGAACCCATTTGGCTGAAACACAGGAGCCGACCTCAATCGCCTGCAAACCTGTTTTCATCAGGTCCAGAATCAGATTTTTACGGTCATCTAGTGTTAAAGGTGTTTTTTCGTTTTGCAGGCCATCGCGTGGCCCGACTTCTACGATTTTAACGAAATCTGTCATGCAACTTCCTCCGCTAGAGGCTGAAACTCAACCAGTTCATCACCGGCTTTAACCTGATCACCTTTCTGGAAGTATGAGTTTGCGATAATGCCATCATGCGGAGCGCGAATGGTATATTCGATCTTCATTGCTTCCAAGGTCAGCAGTACATCGTCTTTTTTCACTTTGTCATTTGCCGCGACCAGAACCTGAGTAATCACGCCAGGCATTGGCGCAGTCAAGTTATTTTCAGTCCCTTGTTCATCCTGGTTATTAAAGTCATTTTTCAAATAATTGAACTTGTAGCTTTGACCATTCTGGAACAGGGTAATGCCATGCTCAGTCTGGCTAAATGCCAGTTTCTGCTGCTGACCCGCAAGATTTAACTGGAGTAGGTGTTGATCAAGCAGCTCACCCTGGATGGTAAGTGTCTGGCCTTCATAATTTGCCAGGAAACTATTTTCTAGCGCTTTAAAGCTCACCACACGTAAAACGTCATTACATTGTAATTTAATTGTGTAGTTATTTTGCTGATTCAGACGCCAAAATGCCTTTTGCTGCCAGACGGGATTATTGCTAGTCGGGTTTTGAGCCAGACGCGATAACAGTTCAACCAAGGCTGCAGTGACCACTAATTCTGCACTGATATCAGCAGATGGTTTGAGTAGGAACTCTTCTTCACGTTGAATCAGGCCAGTATCGAGATGGGCATTTTTAAATGAATCACATAATACTAAGCGATCAAGAAAAGCGATGTTATTGCCAAGACCATCGACATGAAACTGACCCAAGGCATGATGCATCTGGGTTAAAGCAGCTTCACGGTTTTTGCCCCAAACAATCAGTTTGGCAATCATCGGATCATAATAGGTGCTGATTTCATCACCTTCGACAATGCCACTATCTACACGTACGCTGTCATTTTGTTCTGGATAGTGCAAATAGCTGATCTGACCAATCGCAGGAATAAAGCCTTTTTCCGGTTCTTCGGCATAAACACGGGCTTCGAGTGCATGACCATGAATCTGTAATTCATGTTGCTGTTTCGGTAAAGGCTCACCGAACGCAACACGTAACTGCCATTCCACCAGATCCTGACCGGTGATCATTTCAGTGACCGGATGCTCAACCTGTAGACGGGTATTCATTTCCATGAAGTAAGCAGTACCGTCTTGCTCAACGATGAACTCGACTGTACCGGCACCAACGTAATTTACTGCACGTGCAGCATCAATTGCAGCTTGGCGCATCGCTTCAAGTTTGTCTTCTGGCATTTTAGGTGCAGGTGCTTCTTCCAGAACTTTCTGGTGACGACGCTGCACGGAGCAATCACGTTCAAACAGATGCACATAATTGCCATGTGTATCACCAAAGACCTGAACTTCAATATGGCGTGGCTGCACGACATAGCGTTCAATCAGCACATCTTCATTGCCGAAGCTGGAACGTGCTTCGCTTTTACAGGAAGCGAGTGAACTCAGGAAATCTTCACTACGCTCGACCAGTCGCATGCCTTTACCGCCACCGCCAGCACTAGCCTTGATCAGTACTGGATAGCCAATACTGTCAGCTTGTTGTTTCAAGAAATCGGCATCCTGATTGGCACCATGATAGCCGGGGGTTAACGGTACACCAGCTTTTTCCATTAAGGCTTTAGAGGTCGCTTTCAGACCCATTGCTAAGATCGCATCCACTGGCGGACCAATAAAGACAATGTTGTTATCCTGACAGGCCAGGGCAAACTGGTCATTTTCAGACAGGAAACCATAACCTGGATGAATGGCCTGAGCACCGGTAGTTTTTGCTGCCTGAATAATACGTTCAATCTGTAAATAACTTTGTGCAGCAGGCGATTCACCAATATGGATGGCTTCATCTGCCAGTTTGACATGCTGTGCCTGTGCATCGGCATCGGAATATACGGCAACGGTGGCAATCCCTAACTTTTTCGCTGTACGAATCACACGGCAGGCAATTTCACCACGATTGGCAATTAAAATCTTTTCAAACATCCTACGATCCTTCTTGTTGTTATGCCGTGGTCTTAATCCAGGCCGGGCTTTGTTTGTTTAAAAATGCATTCAGTCCATTTTTCGCCTCATCTCCCTGGCGAACATGGGCAATATGCTGTGCGGTTTTAAACAGCAGATCTTCAGTCAGGACCTGTTGATCGACCAGTTGAATCAGCTGTTTTGAGGCGTTTTGCGCTGCTGGTCCACCGAGTAAGAGCGCTTCCACAATCTCATCAATTTTGCTGTCGAGCTGTTCTGGTGCAGTCACTTCATGTGCCAGACCAATGGTTTTCGCCTGTTCAGCTGAGATTCGCTCAGCAGTCAGGAAATAACGTGACGCCTGACGGGCGCCAATCGCACGAATCACATACGGACTAATGGTCGAAGGGGCTAATCCTAAACGTACTTCAGACGTTGCAAACTTGGCATCAGTGCTGGCGATACAGATATCACAAGCGGCTGCCAGACCCATACCGCCGCCAAAAGCAATACCATGGACACGGGCAATCGTTGGCTGTTTCAAGGTCGCCAGACTTTGCAGCATTTTTGCCAGTTTGAGAGCATCGGCTTCATTGTCTGCCTGTGAGGCCTGACCGGCCTTTTTCATCCAGTTCAGATCCGCACCCGCAGAAAAGCTTTTACCTCGGCCTGCCAGAATCACTACACGTACATCATCACGCTGATTTAAAGACTGAAAGCAAGCATGTAGCTCTTCAATGACCTGGGTATTAAATGCATTGTGCAATTCAGCGCGATTAATCCAGACTGTTGCTACCTGATACTGCTGTTCGAGCTGTAAAAATTGATAGTCCATTTTTGTCACCTCTTACATGCGGAACACGCCGAATTTGGTTGGCTGGATTGGTGCATTCATCGCTGCAGCCAGACTTAGGGCCAGGACTTCACGCGATTGCGCTGGATCAATGACACCGTCATCCCATAAACGCGCAGAAGCATAATAAGGATGGCCTTGGCGTTCATATTGGTCACGAATTGGCTGTTTAAACTGGTCTTCTTCTTCAGCTGACCAGGTTCCACCTTTTTGCTCAATCTGATCGCGTTTCAAAGTCGACAATACGCTAGAGGCCTGTTCACCGCCCATCACCGAAATACGTGAGTTTGGCCAGGTCCACATAAAGCGTGGCGAGTAAGCACGGCCACACATGCCATAGTTACCGGCACCAAAAGAACCGCCAATCACCAGAGTCAGTTTAGGCACATTGGCTGTCGCGACGGCCATCACCAGCTTGGCACCATTTTTAGCAATACCTTCATTTTCATACTGACGACCCACCATAAAGCCGGTGATGTTTTGCAGGAAGATCAGCGGAATATTGCGCTGGGTACATAGTTCAATAAAATGCGCGCCTTTTTGTGCAGACTCAGAGAATAAAATTCCATTGTTGGCAATAATTCCAACTGGCATTCCATAGAGCTTGGCAAAGCCAGTGACCAGGGTAGTCCCAAAGCGTGCCTTGAATTCGTCAAAGCGTGAACCGTCGACAATACGCGCAATCACTTCACGGATATCAAACGGTTTACGTGCATCGCTTGGCACAATGCCATACAGCTCTGAACTGTCAAAACGCGGTGCTTCAATTTCATCTGCAGTTTTATTTGGCTTTTTATTCAGGTTCGCCACAATGTTGCGGGCAATGGCAATTGCGTGTTCATCATTTTCTGCCAGATGATCGGCAACCCCAGATAAACGGGTATGTACATCACCACCACCTAAGTCTTCACTAGAAACCACTTCACCGGTTGCCGCTTTCACCAGAGGAGGGCCGCCGAGGAAAATCGTGCCTTGATTACGCACAATAATGGTTTCATCTGACATCGCTGGCACATAAGCACCACCTGCCGTACAGCTACCCATCACCACTGCAATCTGGGCAATACCTAGACTCGACATACGTGCCTGATTGTAAAAGATACGACCGAAGTGATCACGATCCGGGAAGACTTCATCCTGTAAAGGTAAATAAGCACCGCCAGAATCGACCAGATAAATACATGGCAAATGATTCTGCTCGGCAATTTCCTGGGCTCGTAAATGCTTTTTCACCGTAAGTGGATAATAAGTCCCGCCTTTGACTGTGGCATCATTGGCCACGATCATGCAGGTTACGCCATTCACCTGACCCACACCAGCGACTACACCTGCTGCAGGAACATCATCCTGATAAACCTGATAGGCAGCCAGTTGACCGATTTCCAGAAAAGCCGTGCCTGGATCAATTAAATGATTAATCCGTTCACGCGGCAGTAATTTGCCGCGATCCAGATGTTTCTGGCGGGCATTTTCTCCGCCACCCAAGGCAATTTTTTCTACTTTCTGTTTCAGGTCATCCACCAGTTGCAGCATGGCAGCCTGGTTGGTCTTAAACTCTTCACTACGTATATTGATTTTGCTCTGTAACTGATTCATGACGAACATCCTTGTTTTATTCTAAGTGTTAATGTTTAGGCTGTTTCGTTGAAGAGCTCACGGCCAATGAGCATGCGGCGGATTTCGGAAGTTCCGGCGCCAATTTCATAGAGTTTGGCATCGCGCCATAAACGGCCTGCAGCAAATTCATTGATATAACCGTTCCCACCTAGGGTCTGAATGGTTTCACCCGCCATCCAGGTGGCTTTTTCAGCGGCATATAAAATCGCACTGGCAGCGTCTTTACGCAGGCTTCGGCTATGATCAGCCTTGTCACATTCAGCACCAACGGCATACACCAGTGCCTTACATGCCAGCCAGGTAGAGTACATGTCAGCAATTTTGCCTTGCATCAACTGGAATTCGCCCAGTGCCTGACCAAATTGTTTACGGTCATGAATATAAGGAATCACGGTATCCATGCAGGCATCCATAATGCCCAGTGGGCCAGCACTCAGAACCGCACGTTCATAGTCCAGACCACTCATCAGCACTTTAGTCCCATTGCCGACACCGCCAAGCACGTTTTCTTTCGGAACTTCGACATTGTCAAAAAACAGGGGATAAGTATTGGAACCACGCATGCCCAATTTGTCTAAATGAGTGCCGTGACTAAAACCTGGCATATTTTTCTCAACCAGAAAAGCAGTCATGCCTTTGGCACCAGCTTGTAAATCGGTTTTGGCATAGACGACAAGTACATCGGCATCACCACCGTTAGTGATCCACATCTTGGAACCATTGAGTAGATAATGATCGCCTTTATCTTCAGCTTTCAGTTTCATGCTGACTACATCTGATCCGGCATTCGGCTCAGACATTGCTAATGCACCGACATATTCACCAGAAATCAGTTTTGGCAGATAACGCTGCTTTTGTTCTTCATTACCATTTCGCTTAATTTGGTTTACACATAGGTTAGAATGGGCGCCATAGGACAAACCAATGGATGCTGAAGCACGGGAAATTTCTTGCATGGCAATAATATGGGCCAGATACCCCAGATTGGTACCGCCATATTCTTCACTGACCGTTAAACCAAGTAGGCCCATATCACCAAATTTTTTCCAGAGGTGAGCCGGGAATTCATTGTCACGGTCAACTTGCTGGGCAATTGGGGCAATTTCCTTGGCGCAAAATGCGGCCACTGAATCACGAAGCGCAATAAGAGTTTCATCCAAACCGAAATCTAAGCTTTGTAAATTCATTCTTCATCCATCCTGAGATTATATTTGTTGTGTCCAAAAGCATTTTTGTTGTGCTTGTTTTTTTAACATACAACGAAAAATTAAAAAAGTGAACCTATATTCACAAAATGATTTACAATTCATTTTATCTGGTTGAGAATAAGATTATGAGTTATAAAAGATCATCACTGATGCAGGAACGAATGGAACAAAATCGTTTGTCGATTTTACAGTCTGCTCGTGAACTGATTACTCAAGGGGGCTTTAAAGAGGCGTCGATTCAGGCGATTGCAGAACGCGCAGGCGTTTCTACAGGGCTGGTATATCGATATTTTGAAAACAAAAGCCAGATTTTGATTGAGGTTTTGTCGGCAGCGATTCAGCATGAAGTTGGAATTCTTGTTTCCATTGCCGGGTCGGATTTGTCGCCAAAACTGAAATTGCAAAAATCTGTTACAACTTTTGTGAAACGTGCCATGAATAGCCCCCAGTTGGCGTATTCACTTATGTTTGAACCGGTTGATCCGGAAATGGAACATGAGCGTTTTCGCAGTAAACAGCTGCTTAAACAAAGCATTAAGGAAATCCTGGCCGAAGGAAAGGTGAATGGAGAGTTCGAGTTTGAAGATTTAAATACGGCAGCTTTGGGCGTGGTTGGTGCCATGACCTTTGTCGTGATTGAACCTTTGAATCCGTCCCGTAATGTGATGTTTGATCAGAACTACAAGGATCACTTTGTCAAACAGATTGCCGATTTTTGTGTTAACGCAGTACATCGACAGGAGGGAAATTCAGTAGCATAGACACACAAAAACAGGCACATAGACAAGGTCGTCGTGGTCATAAAACAATTAGTAAAGTTGAAAATCAGAATTACAAAGAATCAAGGAGATCGATTCAATGACACAAGTACGGTTAAGCTATGCCTATGGAACCAGCAGCCAGCCTTTATTGGGCATGACGATTGGTGAAAAATTTGATCAAGCTTGCGAGCAGTATGCAGATCGCGATGCAGTCGTCAGCATGCATCAGAACATACGCCTGAGTTATCGGCAGCTACAGGATCAGGTCAATGCCTTTGCCTGTCAGCTGCTGAAATTGGGTATGCAAAAAGGTGACCGTCTGGCGATCTGGTCGCCGAACTGTGTGGAATGGACTATTACCCAGTTCGCAGCTTTCAAGGCAGGCATTATTCTGGTTAACCTGAATCCGGCCTATAAAAGCAATGAGCTGGAATATGTCCTGAATAAAGTGTCCTGTAAGGGACTGGTCATTGCATCGCAGTTTAAAACCACGGACTATCAGGAAATCCTGACCAAAATTGCGCCTGAATTAAAACAGGCTGAAAATAAATTACTAAATGCAGAACGTCTCCCACATTTAAAGCATGTCATTAAAATTGATGAGCAGCAGCATACTGGCATTCATCGTTTTCAGGATTTAATGCCTACACCAAGTGCTCAAGAGCTGGAACAGCTGCAACAGATCTCCACTGATTTGCAGTTCGATGAAACTATCAATATCCAGTTTACGTCGGGCACCACAGGGAATCCTAAGGGTACGATGCTGACCCATAACAATATTTTAAATAATGGTTACTTCGTCGGTGAAGCGATTCACTTAAGTCCAGAAGACCGTGTCTGTATTTCTGTTCCACTATTCCACTGCTTTGGCATGGTAATGGGCAATCTGGCCTGTATTACCCATGGTTCAGCCATGATTTATCCATCTGCCGTATTTAATCCGCTGGAAACCTTGAAAGCCATTCAGCAGGAAAAATGTACTGCGGCTTATGGCGTACCGACCATGTTTATTGCCGTGCTGGAACATGAGCAGTTTGACGAATTTGATCTATCCAGTCTGCGTACCGGTATTATGGCGGGTAGCCCGTGTCCACAGGAAATTATGCAGCGTGTAATAGAGCGAATGCATATGTCTGAAATTACCATCTGTTATGGCATGACTGAAACAGCACCGGTAAGTGCCCAAAGTTCAACAGAAGACAGTGTTGAACGTCGTGTGAGTACAGTTGGCCGTGTCCATCCGCATTTGGAAGTTAAAATTGTCGATGAAAATGGCAAGGTGGTGCCGCGCGGTCAATTAGGTGAACTCTGTGTGCGTGGTTATTCCGTGATGCTCGGTTATTGGGAAGATCAGGACAAGACTCAGGAAGTGATTGATGCTGCACGCTGGATGCATACCGGTGATATTGCGGAAATGGATGATGAAGGCTTTGTCAAAATCAAGGGTCGTATCAAGGATGTGGTGATTCGCGGCGGTGAAAACCTGTTCCCGAAAGAAATTGAAGATTTCCTTTACACCCATCCAGCGGTGTCGGATGTGCAGGTGATTGGCGTGCCAGACCATAAATATGGTGAAGAGCTTTGTGCCTGCATTATCCTGCATGAGAATGATCCATGTACCGAAGAAGCCATCCGCCAATATTGTGCCGAGCATATCTCGCATAACAAAGTGCCGCGTTATGTGCGTTTCTTCCATGACTTCCCGATGACAGCTTCAGGCAAGGCACAGAAGTTCAAGTTGCGTGAATTTATGCGTGAAGAATTAAATTTAAAAGAGATTGCTTAAATTAATTAAAGCTAAGTTTAAATAGTATTTGATCAGATGACCTGGCGGCATGGATGCCGCCGTTTCATTGTATGGCAAGGATGCCATATCAATGAAACAGAGGGGTTTGGTTACTTTGCCCAGTCAAAGTAACGAAGCACCTGCACAATGGAAGAAGAATCCATCTTGCAAATTGAGGTCATGTATTTAGCAATTTCTTTAAATAGATAAAAATCTATTTCTATATAAATCAGAGTAAACAGATGGCAAAAAACTTTCACAGTGAAGTGGTGGTCGCAAGTTATGATGATCATATCCGTAAACTGATTCCTGGCTATGAACTGGTGCATCAGCAGATTGAAGCCATACTCAGTACTGAGCTTCCAGAAAATGCACATATCCTGATTGTGGGTTGCGGAACTGGTTATGAACTATCTTATTTATTGCAACAGCATCCAAACTGGACATTTACTGCGATTGATCCTTCCGCTGCAATGCTTGAGCAGGCAAGGAAGCAGCTGGCTTCTATTGGCGCTGAACAACGAGTTCAGTTTATACAGTGCACCACTCAGGAACTGGATCAACAAAATTCATTCGATGCTGCACTCGCTATTTTAGTCGTCCATTTTATTCCTGAACCTCAGAAATCTGATTTTTTTCAGGCTATCTATCAGAGCCTTAAAGCTGGCGGGATCGGATTGACCTATGATCTGATGCAACCAGAAGATGAGAATGAATTAAAGGTAATGCAAAAAATGGCACAGCAAACCGGACTTAGTGTGCAGCAAAGCGAAAATATGCTGGCCAGATTGCAGCAGGACTTTTTCCTGATTTCAGTAGAAGATTCAAATGAACTTTTAACAAAAGTCGGATTTAAACAGCGCAAAAATTATAGTCAAATCATGAATTATTATGGTTTTTTACTCAGAAAATAAAAATCATGAAACTTTATATGAATTTTAAAGTTTAAGAGAATAATCAAGGAAGTTTAAGAAGAATGTCAGCATATTATAGTTTGATCCAGCGCGAGCAGCATACAGATGGCAGTAATACTGCCTATTATCGTTCCAATATTCATGCTCAAGGTGCGTGGAATCCTCATGAACAGCATATGGCACCGGCAACCGGTATTCTATGTGTTGAACTGGAACAGTTTCAGCCTAGATCAGAAATGCGCATTGGCCGGGTTGGACTGGATATTTTTGGGCTGATTGCATTTGGTGAATTTTCTATTACTACACGCATGATCCGTCCTGGCAAAACTATTGAATTGATTGAGGCAGAAATGTGTGCCAATGGAAAAACCTGTATTGTTGCACGTGCCTGGAGGATGTTGACTTCAGATAGCCGGGCCATTGCAGGTATCGAAGATTTTCCGATTGAAAGCCCTGAGTTTTTACCGGTTTGGGAGGGTATGAGTTGCTGGCCGGGCGGTTATATTCAAAGTATTGAAACCCGTGCACATCCTGATCATCGTGCAGGCAAAGGCATTGTCTGGCTCAGAAATTCATTGGATATGGTAGAAGGACAACCGACTACAGATTTTAGTCGTTTACTCGGTATGGTCGATACCGCGAATGGCATTGTGCCACGTCAGGACCCGAATGCGGGCTGGGGATTCCCGAATCTAGATTTACAGATTCATATGTACCGTCTGCCGCAAGGTGAATGGTTGGGGCTGGAAGTGGTGCAACAATATGGTGAAGATGGGATTGGTCTCACCAGTGGTGTGCTGCATGATATTCACGGGCCTTTCGGTCGTAGTGAACAGATTCTGACCTTACGTAAATTCTAAATCCGGTTCAAAAGCAAAAGGATGAATTGATTCATCCTTTTTTTATTGGCATGCTGTGCGCAATGATTCAGGAATATTGATGAATGCGGATTAGTATTATTGGGGCAGGGCGAGTGGCTTATCATCTTGCCCGTGCTTTGTCAGCACAACATGAAATTGTACAGATCTACAGCCGGACTCTGGATAAAGCACAGCAACTGGCTGATCAATTTAAAGCGCAAGCCATCGCTCAACCTGAGAATCTGAATCAGAATATAGACTTGATGATCATTGCCGTGAGTGATCAATCAATTGCTGAGGTCATCAGACAAGTCTATTTTTACTTGCAAGATGTGCTGATTGTCCATACTTCAGGCAGTTCTCACCTGAATGTTCTAGCAGATGTACATGCAAAGTCTGGCGTCTTTTATCCATTGCAAACCTTTAGTCTGGAACGTGAAATTGACTGGGAAAATACGCCTTTATTTATTGAAGCGTCTGAGCCAGAAGATCAAGAAATCTTAACTCATTTAGCAAATAGCCTAAGCAAACGAGTTTATCAATATAGTTCAGACCAACGTTTGAGCTTACATCTGGCTGCAGTGTTTGCCTGCAATTTTAGCAACTACTGTTATGACATGGCCAAGCAGATTGTGGATGCACAGCAGGTAGACTTTAGCCTGCTTTATCCATTGATTCTGGAAACAGCCAATAAAGCGACGAAAAATGATCCTCGTCAGGGGCAGACTGGACCTGCGATGCGTGGTGATCAGAATATTCTGAATATGCATCAGCAGATGCTAGAGCAATCTGAACGACAAGACTTGGCAGATGTATATAAATTATTCAGTCAGCAGATTTTAGAACGCCATAAGAGCTAATAAAAAAGCGCTGAATAATCAGCGCTTTTTAGACTTATAGATATTAAGAAATTTTCTTAAAGATAAAGTCATTAATCTTGTGGCCAGCTTCGATCCCGCGACGTTCAAACTTGGTTTGTGGGCGCCATTCAGGGCGAGGGTAGCTGTTGCCTTTACCTGCCAGGTTTTCTAAACGTGGACGTTCTTCCAGAACTTCCAGCATCCACTCAGCATACGGTTCCCAGTCTGTTGCAGCATGGAAAGTACCGCCAAGTTCCAGCTTTTGCTCAACCAATGGCATGCGGTCATGAGATACAAAACGGCGTTTAAAGTGACGTTTTTTCTGCCATGGATCAGGGAAATACAGCTGAACGGTGTTGATGCTATTGTCTGGCATTTCACGAAGTACCTGAATCGCATCAGCATCCAGTACACGTAAGTTCGTCACGCCAGCCATACCTGCTTCATACACGCACTGCGCAATACCCGGTACATGCACTTCGATTCCGACAAAGTTACGCTCTGGATTCGCTTTCGCCATGAGAACCAGAGAGCGGCCCATACCAAAACCGATTTCGACAGTCAGCGGACGTTCAGGGTGTTCAAAATGCTGACGCAAATCACCTACCGGATATTCCAAAATTAAGTGACCATATTGTTCAAGCGCAGTACGTTGAGAGGTATTTAATGGCGCTGAGCGGCGCATAAACGTCACAATTTCACGGTGCTCGCTTAAATTGTCCAGCTCCACGACTTGCTGGTCTAATTGATCGTTCGACATAATTTTGGCAAATCTAAAAATTCAGAATGCGGTATTTTAAGTCCTGAGCGGTGCAAGTCAAACTTTTCTCGGTATTTCTCCATAAAAATCGAGTCAGATATCTCAGACAAAATAAAAGAGCCAATCGGCTCTTTTATAGATCAAGCTTGATCAGGTACTAAAACGGTCGATCAAAGTGCTACTGGCTTCATTTAAACCAATCACAGTCACGTCTATGCCTTGGGCTTTAAACTTCTGGATGACGTTATTGAGCATATTTACTGAAGTTACATCCCAGATATGTGCATGCGTCAGATCTAGCTCAACATGATCTAGCTTTTCCTTAAAATCAAAAAACTGGTAGAACTTTTCTGTACTACTGAAAAAAATCTGACCAGAAATTATATAGCTACGTGAATTAGGCTTATGCAAATAAGTCGAGACATGTACAGTTCTTTCCAGCTTATTAATAAAGAACAGAGCAGAGAGCAATACACCGACAAATACACCGAGCGCCAGATTATGAGTAGCAAGCACGACAATTATCACTGCAATCATCACGGTATTAAATTCTAGCGGATGCTTGCCAAACTGTTTGATTGCACCCCACTGGAAGGTGGTAAATGATACCATAATCATAATAGCTACCAGTGCTGCCATAGGAATATAAGCCAGCCAGTCTTTCAGGAAGACCACCAAACACAGTAAAAATACGCCAGCAACTAATGTCGATAAACGTGTACGAGCACCTGATGAGACATTGATAATCGACTGGCCAATCATGGCACAACCGGCCATTCCGCCCATAAAACCGCTGACAATATTGGCCATACCCTGACCACGACATTCCTGATGTCGGTCACCTTCAGTTCCAGTCACTTCATCAATCACTGTAGTCGTCATCATACTTTCAAGCAGACCTACAGTGGCTAGAGTAAAGGAATAAGGCAGGATAATCTGCAAAGTTTCCAGATTCAGTGGAATTTCTGGAAGAAGAAAGACTGGCAAGGTATCTGGAAACTCTCCCAGATCGCTCACAGTACGCATATCTGCACCAAGCAATAACGCAAGTGCGCTCAGCACGACGATACAGATCAGAGGCGATGGAATGGCTTTACCGATTTTCGGGATATAAGGAAACAGATAGATAATTGCCAAACCTACTAAAATGAACAGATAAGCCGTACTGTCCATCCGGTGAATTTCCGGGATTTGTGCCACAAAAATCAGGATCGCGAGGGCATTCAAGAAACCATATACCACAGCCTGCGACACAAAACGCATCAGCTTGGCAACTTTAAAAAAGCCCGCAATCACCTGAATGATTCCAGTCAGAATCGTGGCTGCAAGCAGGTATTGCAATCCATGATCCTTGACCAGCGTAATCATCAATAGTGCCATTGCACCTGTAGCCGCAGAAATCATGGCAGGACGACCACCGAAAAAGGCAATGGACACGGCAATACAGAAAGAGGCATATAAGCCGACTTGCGGATCGACACCGGCAATCGCAGAAAAGGCAATAGATTCAGGAATCAGGGCCAGTCCAACCACCAAACCTGCCAGTACATCAGTCCGGATATTGGAAAACCATTCTTCTTTTTTCAGGTTAATCACGAAATATCATCTAAATTTTGAGAACCTGCGTATCTTAAACAGATACAGATAAAAATCTACACAAGATTGACTTGCAAAAACCTGTAAATTCCTCAATATTGAATATGTAACTGTGCTGAATCACAGTTACGCTTTTTTGCAATTTACAGGTTTGATCACTTGAAAGTTTGTCAGAAGCGATTTAAAACATTGAGAAGTGTATAACAAGGATCAGAAATGAAGCTTTACTATTCGCCAGGCGCGTGCTCTTTGGCAGCTCATATTATTTTAAATGAAATTAATGTCGATTTTGATTTGGAACGTGTTGACTTAAAAACCCATAAAACAGAAAAAGGTGCAGATTATTACGAAATTAACCCGAAGGGTTATGTACCAGCATTAGAAATTAATCCGGGTTTAATTCTTACAGAAAATGTTGCAATTTTACCGTTTCTTGCTCAACACGATCCAAAACAAGATCTGATTCCACCTTCTGGCATGGGACGTGCCAAAGTGCTGGAGTGGTTAGGTTATCTCAACTCAGAGTTGCATGATGCTTATGCTGTATTCTTCACTGGAAAATTATCAGATGAAGCCAAAGAAAAAGCCTATGCAGAAATTGACCGTTTATTGAGTTATATCGATAAGGCGATTGGTGAATCGGACAATGATTATCTGGTCGATGATAATTTCGGTCCGGCAGATGCTTACCTGTTTGTTCTCACCAACTGGTCGAACCAGATTGAACATGATCTGAGTCCATATAAAAATATTATTCATATCCGTAATAAGGTTGCAGAACGTCAGTCTGTACAGATTGCAATGCGTGATGAAGGTTTGATTCCTTAATACTAAAATTTTGAAAAAGCGTCATAAGGCGCTTTTTTTATTGCTTCCAAAGTAATTGTTGATATTTAGTCAATAATGATTTGCAAAATCACTGCTTTTTAGCAATAAGCAGAGTCTATATAGTGCCTGCATAAATTTTTGGTTTCAGGTTCTTTCCATGAAAAATATTTTATTAATTAATGGCGCAAAAGCTTTTGCCCACTCAAATGGTCAGTTAAATGATACTTTGGCCGAACTGGCTCAAGAAGTATTAACAAAGCTGGGGCATCAGGTTCAGGTAACTCGTGCTGACAATGAATATGATGCAAAAGCAGAAGTAGAAAAATACCTTTGGGCAGATACGGTCATTTACCAAATGCCAGGCTGGTGGATGGGTGCGCCGTGGCCAGTGAAAAAGTATATTGATGATGTTTTTACCGAAGGGCATGGCAGCCTGTATGCAAATGATGGTCGCTCACGTTCAGATGCTTCAAAAAAATATGGCTCAGGTGGCCTGATTCACGATAAAAACTATATGTTATCTCTTACCTGGAATGCACCGATGGATGCGTTTACAGATACCGAGCAGTTTTTTCATGGCGTGGGTGTAGATGGCGTTTACCTACCTTTTCATAAAGCCAACCAATTCCTGGGGATGCAGGCTTTACCGACATTTATTGTGAATGATGTAATTAAAGCCCCTGAAGTTGAAGCGTATATCGCACAGTATCGTGAACATTTAACTCAAATTTTTGCTTAACCAGGAGATATGACCATGCTAACCGTTATTGCTGAAATCATCTGTCATTCGGAACAAGATCTGAAAACAGTGCTGGATTCATTTAACAACATCCGCGCACAGGTATTACAAGAGCCAGGCTGTCATCTTTATGATGTTTATATTGATCATCCAGAGATTGAGAGCCTATTACAGACCAAAGTGCCTTTTTCAATCATGATGTTTGAAAAATGGGAAAGTATTCAGCATCTGGAAACCCACATGCATAGTGTAAATATGCAGCAACATGCTAAAGCCACTCAAGGTGCGGTTGCGAGTGTAAAGATTCGGATTTTAGAAGCACTTTAAGCTGTAATTCTCAGTTTGAAAGAGTTTGTAATATTTAATTTTATTCGAACTCTTGTGGCTGATTAAATTGAACCTGTTCAAGTTTCAGTGCGTAGCGGTGTTTTAAGGTGGACCATTGAACTTTGGCAAGTTGCGTCTGTTCTGAAAATTCATTTTCATCTGTTGTAGTTTTTAGCTTGCCTGTTAAAAAGTTAATGCTTCGTGCTGTACTCTCACCCGAGGCACGGTGAAAATCATCTACATCATAGCCAATCAATTTAAAAGCATTATCTTGGTATCGAAAGGTATAAGTATAATTGGTGACATACCATGAACCACAGCTTAGCCAGTAATGTAAATGAACCCGAAGTACACCTTTTTGAATGCTTAAGGCTTCGGATTCACCAAGTGGATCAGTGAGGCAAGGCGACTCTACATCACCTTCGGTTGGTAAAGTAGTATTACTAGCTACAAGCTGATAACCATTTGCCTGCTTGAATAAAATCAAAAGTTTTCGTTTGTTGGTATTCAGAACATGATTGCCTACACCTGCATTTGCAACAAAGTTTTCGGGATTAGTATCTTCAATAATCAGCGCGAGATCTGCTTGACCGTCCTGATTTAAATCGCCTTGCGCTTTTTCTAGAACTTTCCAGTTTTTCGGAATAAAAGATTGATAGCTTGATTTGGAAGAACTATCTGTCTGAGGTGTTGCACATGCATTTTGTGTAAATGCTATACACAGCAGGGTGCTAAATAGGAAAGGCAGTTTGATCTGATAAAGCATCGACTTAAATTCCTTTTAATTATATTTTTATAAATGTTCGAAGTTAGATAATAAGTTAGTTTATCAAAAGAAGGTGAGAGGACTCTTTTAAAAATCATATGAGACGGGTTTGTGATGAGCTGCAATGTGTCTTTCTCATCAATTAAAAATATTTTGAGTTCTTCATTTGAGAATCTAAGTTACTAGAAAATGATCAAGGAAACTCCCTCTCCTTATAGGAGAGGGCTAGGGAGAGGTTTTTAAGAAATCCCCTCATCCTCTCGTGGAGCATGCTCCCCATCCTGAAGAGAGAAGGAAGGAACTTTAATACTAATGAACGACCATTGTCTGATTTATGAAAGGGATCTCATCTTAATCTTAAAATGTAATCAGAGTCATAAAGATTTAAAAGTCCAGGAGTTTGCTGGAAACTCCTGAACAGATCGACATGATTTAAATAATTTTTTGGGCCTCTAGCCTCGATTATTATTTAAAGAAATAACCGGTTTCAGGTGAGCTGGCATTGGCCATGCGTTTGCGTGGCATACGACCGGCCAGGAATGCTTCACGACCCGCTTCAACCGCCTTACGCATCGCAGAGGCCATCAAGACCGGATTTTGTGCAGCAGCAATCGCAGTATTCATCAGTACGCCGTCACAGCCTAGTTCCATGGCAATCGCTGCATCACTGGCAGTACCGACACCCGCATCAACCAGCACAGGCACTTTGGCATTTTCTTTAATAATCGAAATCGTGTGTGGATTCAGAATCCCCAGACCAGAACCGATCAGGCTACCCAAAGGCATGATTGCTACGCAGCCCATACTTTCCAGTTCTTGTGCCACGATCGGATCATCTGAGGTATAGACCATGATTTCAAAACCGTCATCAATCAGGGTACGCGCTGCTTTCAAAGTTTCGGTAATATTTGGATAAAGAGTCTTTTCATCACCCAGAACTTCCAGTTTTACCAGGTTATGACCATCCAGCAGTTCACGTGCCAGCATACAGGTGCGTATTGCGCTATTGGCATCAAAACAGCCCGCAGTATTTGGTAAAATGGTGTATTTTTCTGGTGGAACCACTGAAAGCAGGTTCGGTTGGTCTGGATGCTGACCAATATTCACCCGGCGAATAGCAACCGTTACAATTTCTGCACCACTGGCCTGAATGGCCTGATCTGTTTCATTTAAATCTTTATATTTGCCTGTGCCTACTAAAAGACGAGACTGGAATTGGCGTGAACCGATCTGTAATAAATCTTGCATAATTGTTCCAAGTGTTATTAGCCGCCACCGACTGCGTGAATAATTTCTATTTTGTCCGCTTCGCAAATGGGCGTTTCACCCAATCTGCTTTTAGAAATAATCATTTCATTGACCTCAACAGCAAAGCGCTTACCCTCAAGCGCCAGACTTTGAACCAGTTCCAGCAGGTTCTTGCATTGAGTTTCTTGTTGTTCGCCATTGATATACACCAGCATCTTGGCAACCCTCCATGATTATTGATTAAAGCATCAGACCTATTTGAGGTATTTTACGGCATTCCAGGCCAGAATTAACCAGCCAGCAATCATTAAGGCACCACCAATTGGTGTAATTGCACCTAAACCGCGCGGTAGACCCAGTGCCATGACATAGAGTGAGCCACAGAACAGGAAAATCCCCGCCTGGATCAGGAGAAAACTCCATTTGATTGGCAATTCAGGAATCACTCGGCTGATCACTGCCAGAATAAGTAAGCCAAGAGCATGGTAGAAGAAATAATCTGTGGCCGTTTGCCACCAGGTCAACTGTGCTTCAGTCGCTCGAGTCTTTAAACCATGGGCACCAAATGCGCCGAGCATGACTGCAAGCGCAAGATTCAGTGCTGAAATCGCAATCCACATTTGAATTGACCTTCCCAATAAAGTTTGCGCTTAACCTTAGCATAAAAGCTAAGGCTGAAACACGGCATTAAAAGACAAAAAAAGCCTTCATATATGAAGGCTTTTTCTTAAGATTAGTAGTTTATTAATTCAATACATCAGTTTGAAGACATTGCTACTTTAATCTTTTCCATTGCATTCTTTTCAAGCTGACGGATACGTTCGGCGGAAACATTATATTCAGCTGCCAGTTCATGCAAGGTTGATTTTTCATCATCCAGCCAGCGACGCTGCAAGATATTACGGGAACGGTCATCTAACTGTTCCATCGCTTCATGCAGGGCAGAGGTGCTTTGTTCCTCATAGTCTTCATTTTCAATCAGACGTGCCGGGTCATAACGGTTGTCTTCCAGATATAGTGCTGGAGCAACGTGAGTTGAATTTTCGTCATCATCGTCACCTGATGCTTCAAATGCTGCATCATAAGCCGTCAATCGGCCTTCCATTTCCAACACCTGTTCTGGTGTTACATTCAGGTCATTGGCAATCGACTGAGCTTCTTCAAGCGTTAACTTTTTAGAAGACTTTTTCAGACTACGTAAATTGAAGAACAGTTTACGCTGCGCTTTAGTGGTCGCAATTTTGACAATACGCCAGTTACGAATTACATATTCATGAATTTCAGCTTTGATCCAGTGCACCGCAAATGACACCAGACGTACGCCCATACTCGGGTCAAAACGTTTAACAGCTTTCATCAGGCCAAGGTTGCCTTCCTGTATCAGGTCACCTTGAGGCAGCCCATAACCTGCATAACTACGTGCAATATGCACTACGAAACGCAAATGAGACATGACCAGCATTTTTGCTGCGTCCAGGTCTTGGTCGTAGTAATAGCGTTCAGCCAACTCTTTTTCTTGTTCGGCCGTTAAAATAGGAATTTGATTGACAGTGCTAATATAAGCACCAAGATTGACACCTGGCGCCGATAATGACAGGGGCATCAATTGATTGCGGCTGTCACTCATGTGTTCTCCTTGAAGTGCGGGGGATTTAACCCTTAACTAGGTTTTATCTTAATCCAAACTCTCCTCAAATAATGGATATTTGGGTAGAGAAATGTAAACTTTTATACGAGTATGGAGAGCATCCAGTTTAATTGAAAATTTTTAAGATTCAATCAGGTAGTGATACTCAGTTGCAGAAATCTGTTGAGATTCGCATTTTAACTGATGCATTTGGCAATATCGTGTAACATCAGTTTGACTATGTGGATCTGATGACTTTAGCAAGAATGTTTTGCCCTGATCTGCTTTTAATGCACGCTTTAACATCAGGAGCGGCATCGGACAGGGTTTACCCATGGCATCTATAATATGCGCTTGACCGTGGTTATCACTCATTTCCGTTTTATTCATATCGCAAAAAAAGGCTATAAATATTAGCAAATAGGATGCCAAAACCCAACTATTTAGCTAAAAAGTTACATGAAATAATATATATAATTTTTCTGATATATATTGTGAAAAAAATAACTAAATCAAAAGGAACAAAGCTAAAAAATATCTATTAATTGTCATAAACCCATGTTAAGCTCGTTGCGTATTTAGGATTTCAGATAAACAAATTGATTGTTTTTCGCCCTATACACAATGGATGTAACCGGGATTTTGTTAATAGTTTTACAGAATGATTACAAGCTTAAAAATAATATTTTCAAACTTGTTTGCTCTGCTGTTTGCAACACCGGGTGGTCCTTTTTTTAGTATCAATGAGGATTAACTTATGACAGCTGCTCGTGAACAAGGCGTAGTTAAATGGTTCAACGACACTAAAGGCTTCGGCTTTATTCAACGCAACGGCGGTGATGACGTATTCGTTCATTTCCGTGCAATCCAAGGCGAAGGCCACCGTTCACTTCGTGACGGCCAACGTGTTGAATTCAGTGTAGTTAAAGGCCAAAAAGGCTTCCAAGCTGAAGAAGTTCAACCATTAGACTAATCTTCGGATTAAGCTAATAAACGCCCCAATATAAATTGGGGCGTTTTTTGTTTATACTATTCCATCTTAGTGATTATCAAATTAGAGCAGCGCTTTATGTCATCTGGTTTTGAAACCTTAAATTTACATCCCCAACTGAAAAAGGCAATTGATGCTTTAGGCTTTACTTCCATGACGCCGATTCAGCAGAAGGTTTTAAAATTCACCTTGGCAGGACATGATGCTATTGGTCGTGCACAAACGGGTACGGGTAAAACAGCCGCATTCCTGATTAGCGTGATTAATGACTTGCTGAATAATCCGGTAAAAGAACAGCGTTATCGTGGTGAACCGCGTGCTCTGATTTTGGCACCCACTCGTGAGCTGGCATTACAGATTGAAAGCGATGCACATGAGCTGACCAAGTTTACTGACCTGAGTGTCGTAACACTTCTAGGTGGTGTAGATTTTGACAAGCAGAAAGCTCAATTGGATAAAGCGCCAGTGGATATCATGGTTGCTACTCCAGGGCGTCTGATTGATTTTGTCGAGCAAAAAGAAGTCTGGCTAGACCAGATTGAATTCCTGGTGATTGATGAAGCTGACCGTCTACTGGATATGGGTTTTATTCCATCAGTAAAACGTATTGTGCGTTTCTCGCCACGCAAAGAGCAGCGTCAGACGCTGATGTTCTCTGCAACTTTTAGCTATGATGTCTTGAATCTGGCACAGCAATGGTTATTTGAACCGGTCACTGTCGAAATTGAGCCAGAGAAAAAAACCAATGCCGACGTAGAACAGCGTGTGTATATGGTGGCGAAAGCAGACAAATATAAGTTGCTGCAAGACATTCTGCGTGATGAGCCGATTGAAAAGGTCATGATTTTCGCTAACCGTCGTGATCAGGTACGTAAGCTATATGATCATTTAAAACGTGATGGTTATAAGGTGGTAATGCTGTCAGGTGAAATTGCCCAAGACAAACGCTTAAAAATGTTAGACCAGTTCAAAAATGGTAAACATAACATCATGATTGCGACAGACGTTGCCGGTCGTGGTATTCATGTGGATGGCGTATCTCATGTGATTAACTTCACTTTACCTGAACAGTCCGATGATTACGTACACCGTATTGGTCGTACTGGTCGTGCGGGAACGCGTGGTGTAAGTATCAGTTTCCTGGCGGAAGATGATGCGTTCTATTTGCCAGAGATTGAAAAAGCGATTGGACAAAAATTACCGCTGACCCGTTTGGAAGGCTATTGCTAATCTAAACTGCAAAAAAACCGCTCTTAAAGAGCGGTTTTTTATTACTGCACATGTTGAAGCTTATTTTGCTTCACAGCGGAACGTTAAAACAGTCTGATAATCATCATTCTGGTTCAATCCGGTGTTGGTGCCGGCAATATTGCCTAATACAGTCGCAGCAGCCTGAATCATTTGTCCGGTCTGTTCATCGACTACACCTTTTAGTGCACCATTATAAGAAGTTTTTTCATCCAGAATAATCGCAGTTGCTTTGGAGCCACAGGTTTTGCTGGCGGCATTCACTGCATTATTTTTAGAGGTTAACTGGTTTTTACCTAATCCTGTTACTTCAAACTGATTATTTTCCTTTTGAACCGCCACTGAAGTCGGGTTAGATGCACAGGCAGTTAAAAGTAGAGCTGAAGCTGCTAATCCGCTGATCGCAATTGTTTTTTTCATCATAAAATCTCGCTTGAAAACAGAACTGGGAATATTGAAACACAGTAAAAAGCACAGAATTAGGAGCTGTTGTATAAGTTTGGCAATTTTTGATGTTGCTCTATGAGAGAAAAGTGAATGAAAGAGACCTTTTATTGATTCCATAGAAAATATTGTAATCTTCCTTAAATATTTTCAAGGTAGAGGTATTTGCAAGTTTCTAGAGTATTACTAGTGGAATATGCTAATCTTGACCGTAGTTTTTAAGTTATAGATCTATAAAGCAATGACGGAATCTGTGGTCGACATCGTTCATCAAAATATTCACCAACGTCAATCAATAGGACATTTGCTGGCACCTGCGCCGAATGCAGAACAGTTAGAAATGGCATTTAAAGCTGCTTTGACAGCACCGGATCATCACCGGTTAAAACCTACCACTTTTGTGATCATCCCGGATGCGCAACGTGAAGCATTTGGTGAACTGTTATCGCAAGCACTGATAGATCTGGGTCAAACTGAATCAGCTCAGATTGAACGGGTCAAGAATCATCCTTTTCGTGCACCTTTGCTGGTACTGGCATTAACCCGTTTGCAGGATCATCCGAAAGTGCCACATTTTGAGCAGATTTTGAGTTCAGGTGCCGCTATTCAAAACTTCTTGCTGTCTTTGCAGGCTCAAGGTTTTTCAACTATGTGGCGTAGTGGCGCAGTAGTAGAATCAAAATTTTTCAAGCAGTCGCTCGGCATTGGTAAGGATGATCTGGTTTCTGGCATTATCTATATCGGTACGGCGGCAAAAGCGATTGCACCACGTGCTGAAATCCAAACCCAGAATTATGTAAGTTATTGGAATCAAAACTAAGGCATTTCAAGACACAGGATATTAGAAAACAAGATGTCAGAATTAAATTTTACCGATTTGATTGAACCGGTAGTGGTCAACCAGAATACGGCTTTAAGAATTACAGTTTTAGGCGGTGGTAGTTTTGGTACTGCGATGGCCAATACCGCGGTTCGAAATGGCTGCGATACCATGATCTGGATTCGTGATCCGGAAGTAGCTGAAGATATTAATGCAACACATATCAATAAACGCTATCTACCGGATTTTAAGCTGGAAGAAAATCTGCTTGCTGTGTCCGATCTGGAGAAGGCTGTTCGTGATCGCGATATTATTCTAGTCGCGATTCCAAGCCATTCTTTCCGTGATGTGTTGCAGCAGATCAAGCCCTTTATAACCTCTCAAGCGGTGATTTCCCTGACAAAAGGGATTGAGGCCAATACCTTCAGCTTTATGAGTGACATCATTCGTGAAGAACTACCGGAAGTGCCTTATGGTGTGCTGTCTGGTCCAAACCTGGCCAAAGAAATTGTCGCAGGTCAGCCGGCAGGTACGGTGATTGCCAGTGAATCTGAACTGGTACGTTATGCAGTGCAACAGGCACTCCATAGTGCATTATTTCGTGTCTTTGCCAGTGATGATGTGCATGGCGTAGAACTGGGTGGCGCATTGAAAAATATTTATGCGGTCGCGATGGGAATGGCGGCTGCCTATAATGTCGGTGAAAATACCAAGAGTATGATTCTGACCCGTGCTCTAGCGGAAATGAGCCGATTTGCAGTCAAGCTGGGTGCAAATCCGCTAACTTTCTTGGGGCTTTCTGGTGTAGGTGATCTATTTGCCACTTGTAACAGTCCGCTGAGTCGTAACTATCAGGTTGGTTATGCATTAGGTAAGGGTAAAACCTTAGAGCAGGCGACGACTGAACTGGGTCAAACTGCGGAAGGGATCAACACCATTGTGCAGGTAAAAGCGCGTTCAGAAGAGCTGGATGTTTATATGCCGATTACAACTGCCTTGTATGAAGTGATCTTTGAAGGAGCGCCGCCGCTGACGATCGCTTTATCTTTGATGAAAAATGGTCATCGCAGTGATGTGGAATTTGTCTTGCCACATCATCAAGTCTGATCTATAACACAGGAAGAGCGATGATTATAATGCTGACTGATGACCGTAGCGACAAAATAAATAGGGAATAAGATGCAACTGACTTTAGTGCGACATGGCGAAGCCGCGCCACCAGTGAGTGGGAATGATAGCAAACGTCCCCTAACGGAACGCGGGCATCAACAGGCGGAACAGACAGCGCAGTATTTAAAGGACATCATTAAACCGGAAGTATTTGTGGTCAGTCCTTTATTGCGTGCGCAGGAAACTCTGGCGCATTTACAGCACTATTTTAAAGATGTGCCCGTGGTGATCTGTAATACGATCAAGCCTGATGATGATGCTAAAGTTGCAGTTGAATGGTTATCGCAGTTGCCGTATGAGTCCATTGCGGTGGTTTGTCATATGAATGTTGTGGCGCATATTGCCTCCATTCTCGTGACTGAGTCTTTTCATCCATTTCATTTATCAGAAGCACGTATTTATGATCAGGCCGTGATTGCACCAGGCTTATCAACACAAGTTAAAAGCTTTATTCCAACAGTATAAAAACCAATTAAAACGGTAGAACACAATCGATGTTGTATTTATGGATGCCGGAAGCCAATGGGGTTTGGCAATGGTCAAAGGGGGAGTTCTGGAACACTGCTGCAACACTTGAGCAGCTGATTCAGGATATTCAGGCTTATCATGGTGTAGAGGCGACGGTCTTTTTTCCAAGTCGTCATGTGCAAATTTTGCAGCAGACTTTGCCAAAGAGCCAATATAAAAAAATGGGCAATGATGGCATTAAATATCTGTTAGAAGAATATGTAGTACTGCCTGTCGATACCATGAAAGTGCTGCATCATTTTCAGCAGCCTGACCAGATCAGTATTCTGGGGATTGCAAATTCTACAGTTGAAACTTTGCAGCATGCCCTGAATTTGATTCCTGTTAAACTCGCTGCATTATTGCCAGACTTTCTGGTTTTGCCAGTGCCTGAACATGCGCAGCAGCGCGTTATTGCACAAATTGGTGGGCATTTGCTGGTACGTGAAGCTGAATATATCGGCCAGTCAGTGGATGATCTGAGCCTTTATCTGGATTTTCAGCCCAAAGATCTGGAATATCAGGTTAGCAATCTCAGCCCTGAACAAATGAGCAGTTTAGAAGCGGTAGCAACACGTGAACAATTAAACTCGTTCCAATATACGTTGCCAATGCTGAAAAAACCGAAACAGCATCCATTTAATATCCTACCAAAGGGTAAATCGGATCATACTGTTTCTGGTTACTGGAAAGCCTGTGCGGCGGTTTTTCTTGGGATTCTGGTATTGCAGTTCACTTACGATGCAGTGCGCTGGTACCAATATAAGAAAGTCGCCAATACCACTGCGATGCAGGCGATTGATCAGTTTAAATACTGGTTCGGACAGAATTATCCGGTCACTGAGCAGAATATTAAAAGTCAGTTTGAAGCCCAGCTTCGTCAAAGTCAGACTGCGGATACTCAGGCTTTGCAGCTCATTAGCCGAGTCGGGCCGGTGTTGATGCAAAACCAGATTGTGGCACAGCGTGTCAATTATGATCCGTCTGGATTGAGTCTGCAGTTACAGTCCAATTCATCTGAGAGTTTAAATACTTTGACCAAGCAACTGGGGCAGCAAGGCTTTAAAGTAGAATTGGGGAATATACAGGCGAATGGAACAGGCGCCGTAGGACTGGTGAAAATACAATAATGAAAGCTATTGAAACCTTACAGAACCGCATGGATCTGCAAATTGAAAAACTGACCGATTATCTGGATCGTTTGTCAGCACGTGAACGCATTCTGGTAATCTTTACCACAATCTTTGTGCTGGTGACCGCTGTTGCGAGTGCACTCTGGGCAATGCATCAGGCAGCAGATACCCAGCAGAAACGTTTAAATGATCTAAAAGATACGCTGGTCTGGATGCAAAGCAATGCTGTTACTATGAAGCCGGCAGGAGACTTGCAATTAGATGCAGCAGAAAAAGTGCAGCGTATTGCTCAGCAACAAGGGCTGTCGGTCGCATCACAGCAAATGGATGGAAAAATTCAGTTGATGCTGTCTCATGAAAATTATTCTGTGCTGGCCAACTTCCTGACACAGTTGGCACAAATGGGGCTAAGTATCGAGAAAATGGAACTAAATAATGAAGCAGGGCAGATTAAATTAACAGCGACTGTGCAATAACTGGTAAAAATAAAGATTTGCAAAGCATGGTTTTTTTGTCAGCCTATGCCTATAATATGCCGACTTAAAAAGCAGTAGACTTTTCTAGATATGTTGTATTCTCTAGCCCGCCCTTTGTTGTTTTCTTTAGCACCAGAGCGTGCACATGAGCTGACACTATCACTATTAAAATCATCCCATAAAATGGGCATGATGCGTCAAAATGTTGCTGTGAAACCTGTGACCTGTATGGGAATCGAATTTCCTAATCCGGTCGGTCTTGCAGCAGGGTTAGATAAAAATGGTGCCTATATTGATGCCTTGGCCAGTCAAGGCTTTGGTTTTATTGAAATTGGTACCATTACTCCACGCCCGCAACCTGGTAATCCTCATCCACGTTTATTCCGTCTTCCGAAAGCCAAAGCGATTATTAACCGTATGGGTTTTAATAATGATGGTGTGGACAAACTGATTGAAAACGTTAAAGCTGCAAAATTTAAAGGTGTACTGGGAATCAATATCGGTAAAAACGCTGATACTCCGGTAGAAAAAGCAGTAGATGATTACCTTATTTGTTTAGAAAAAGTCTATAATTATGCTTCCTATATCACCGTTAATATTTCTTCTCCAAATACCAAGAACCTGCGCAGTTTACAAAGTGGCGATGCACTGACTGAATTGCTGGAAACGCTGAAGAATCGTCAGCTGGAACTGGCTCAGGAACATCAGCATTACGTTCCTCTGGTATTAAAAGTTGCACCGGATCTTGAAGCTGAAGATATTGCCTTTATTGCCAAGCAGTTATTGCAATACAAGATTGATGGTCTGATCGTGACCAATACCACATTGTCACGTGAAGGTGTGGAAGGTCTGGAGCATGCAGAAGAAGCGGGCGGTTTATCAGGCGCGCCAGTCTTTGAGAAAAGCACGGCATGTCTGGCTGCATTTGCAGAGGAATTAAAGGGACAAATTCCATTGATTGGTGTGGGTGGTATTCTTTCAGGTGCGGATGCGCTGGCCAAGAAAAAAGCTGGTGCAAGCCTTGTACAAGTCTATAGTGGCCTCATATATACTGGGCCGGAACTGGTTAAAGACTGTGTAGCCGCGCTTTAAATCCTATGAATGCCATTGATATCTTTCTACTGATTATCTTGCTCATTGGAGGGCTCAACGGTTTGCGCCAAGGATTTATTAAAGCCTTTGCGAACTTAGTGGGATGGATTTTTGCCTTGATTATTGCGGCGAAATATTCAACACTACTTGCGCCCTCAATGGTTGCTCTCAGTACAGATCCAGTGGTACAGAAGATTGCAGCCTTTGCCTTTATCGTTCTGATGATTGTGGTACTCACCTGGATTGTCACCTTTCTGCTCAACCTCATTTTAAAAACCCTGAAACTTGGTCCGCTGAATCGTCTTGCGGGCGGTGTTTTCGGCAGCCTGAAAGGTTTGCTGATTGTCCTGATTACCATGCAGGGTATTGGTCCGTGGGTGGAAAGTTCGCCGCACTGGAAGCAGTCTAAATTTATACAGGTCTTATTGCCATATGCGCCTTGGGCAACAGAGCTCTCCAAAGAAGCCGCAAATGGCGCCCTGCAACATATCAAGTCTGAAGGGGCACAGAAACCTTCAGATTCCTCATCTGAACCGGCATCCAAGGCCAAGAGTTCAGATGCGTCAACGAATAATCCTTTTTATTAATCCTAGCTTGTCTGCGAGGTTGCTATGTGTGGAGTAGTTGGTATAGCTGGTAAATCACCTGTTAACCAAATGTTGTTTGATGCATTAACGATGTTACAACATCGTGGACAAGATGCAGCTGGGATTGTGACTTGTCAGGAAGGCCGCCTGTTCCTGCGTAAAGATGTCGGTATGGTCCGTGATGTATTCCATACCCGTCATATGCGTGCTTTACAGGGTAATTATGGTATTGGTCATGTGCGTTACCCAACGGCGGGTACTTCAAGCAGTGCCGAAGCGCAACCATTCTACGTAAACTCACCTTATGGGATTACACTGGCGCATAATGGTAACCTGACCAATGCTGAAGAAATTCATGATGACCTGTTCAAAACTGACCTGCGTCACATGAATACTGATTCAGATTCAGAAGTGCTACTAAACGTACTGGCGCACGAATTACAAAAACGTGGCAAGCTGGTACCAACATCTGAAGATATTTTCCAGGCTGTAACGCGTGTACATGAGCGTTGTAAAGGTGGTTATGCCGTTGTTGCGATGATTACCGGTCAAGGTCTGGTAGGCTTCCGTGATCCAAACGGTATCCGTCCATTAATTTACGGTTCGCGCGAAACAGAAAATGGTATGGAATATATCATTGCTTCTGAATCTGTAGCGATTACGGCACTAGGCTTTAAGGTTGAACGTGATATCGAACCAGGTGAAGCAGTTTTCATTGATTCTGACGGTAACTTCTTTACCCAGCAATGTGCAGCGAATCCAGAATATCGTCCATGTATTTTTGAATATGTGTACTTTGCCCGTCCAGATGCAACCATTGATGGGATCTCTGTCTATAAAGCCCGCCTGAAAATGGGTGAGAAACTGGCACAAAAAATCCTGCGCGAGTGGGGCGATGAGCATGACATCGATGTGGTGATTCCAATTCCGGATACTTCGCGTACTTCGGCATTAGAATTAGCCAATATGCTAGGTGTGAAATTCCGTGAAGGTTTCATGAAAAACCGTTATATCGGTCGTACCTTCATTATGCCAGGTCAGCAACTGCGTAAAAAATCAGTACGTCAAAAACTGAACCCGGTTGAGCTCGAGTTCCAGGGCAAAAACGTTCTACTGGTCGATGACTCGATTGTGCGTGGTACGACTTGTAATGAAATTATTCAGATGGCACGTGATGCGGGTGCGAAAAAAGTATTCTTCGCTTCTGCGGCACCTATGGTGAAATATCCAAACGTATACGGTATTGATATGCCGGCGAAATCTGAACTGATCGCTTCTGAACGCAGTGTAGAAGAAATCCGTGAAATCATTGGTGCTGACCGTCTGATTTTCCAAGATCTGGAAGACCTGAAAGATGCAGTACGTACCAAAAAAGTTCCTCATTTGCGTGAATTTGACTGTTCTGTATTTGATGGTGTGTATGTCGCAGGTGGAATCAATGCTGAATACCTCGATCAATTAGAGCAAAAACGCAGTGATGGCGCCAAAAAAGGCGACAATTTTATTGATGTGAATATTGATGCAGCATCAGTTGACCTGACCGGTGTACGCGAAGTCTAAGCAATTAAAATCATGATGAAAAAGCGGGAATTTCCCGCTTTTTTGTTTTATGATGAGCCCAAGGAAAGACCAGATCAGTTAGGGTGGTAGATTGAAAAGCGTAGGATATGCTTTGGTCAAAAACAAGAATATGCTATTGCTAGCCAGCTTTTGTCTGATTGCGATACTATTAACAGTTCTGATTATCAATACAGTGGTTGGCCTGTTTGTTTTCTATGCTGATCCTAGCCAGTCGATATGGTGGCATGTCCTTAGTCCTTATCTGGTAGCACTGGTTTTGTTCTTGATGATTATTTCGGTCATCTATGAATTTTATACGTTTCGTGCCGGCGGCTATTCTTTAGCCCAGCAAATGGGCGCGCGTCGACTGAACCAAATGGAAAGTATTCCGGAAGAAAGTGCTGCACTACGGATCAATACTCAACTGGCAGATACGTTCCTGATTGAACCGCCAGCTATGTATGTCCTGCCGAATGAAGTGGGGGTCAATGCATTAACAGCGGGTTTTAGTCCACGTGATACTGCTATTATTCTGACTTGGGGTGCATTACAAACTCTTGATGAAATTGAACTTTATGGCTTGCTCAGTCATGAATTTAACAAGATTCTATCTGGTGAAACAGCTGAAAATACCCGCCTGAAAATTCTATATAGCAGTCTGACCACTTTTAGCCAGTGGGGCAGCAAGATTGCGAAGTTGGGGTTTTATCGAAATGATGTACCTCGGGAAAACAAGTTTGAAACCTTCTATGTCTCAATCGGAGCAGTCATCTGGTTGATTGGCAGCTTGGGTATTTTGATTACACGTTTTATTAAATATATTTCATTGGGCGGACGTACCTATAAAAATGACCAGAAAACCCGACGCCTGATTCAGAATGATGCCAATATTCAGACTTTATTGCGCATTCATGTGCATCATTCAGGTTCACAGATTTATAGTGAATATGCCGAATCCATTTCGCATATGTGTTTTGCCAATTCTTTAAGTCCACAGAACTGGCTGAATATTCATCCAAATATTAATCAGCGTATTTATGAATTAAATCCTGCCTTGATTCAAGATCTGCAGCTTGAAAATCTGAAGAAATTAAAAAATCAGCCTTTGTTTAGTCTGTTTCGCTCACTGGAAGATGTTGTACCTGAAAGCACAGCAGTCTGGGAATCCCCACAGCCTTTACCTTTATTGCGTTTGTCCCCAATTAGCTTCGCCATTAAAGATGCCATCAAGCCATTGAATCCTGAACTACGTGCCAATATGCCGCGTCCGGAACTGATTGAGCGTGCTTTGCAAACTTCGACCGGTTCACGTGAGGTGATGGTCGCGATTCTGATGATCCGGCAATATCGTGAATTTATTCCAACCGAGGCAGAAGTCAGTCGTGCGATTATTGATTCATTATTAAATCTGGATGGACGGGTACATATCTCGATTTTCCAGCAAGCCTGTAAAAATATTGGTGGAATGCCAACCACGGTGGCACGGCAGTTTTTAATGAAGCTGGCAAGGATTATTCAGGAAGATGGTGAAATCGGTTTGCTGGATGCCTTATTGCTAGAGCGGGTGAAGTATGAACTGAATTTACTGCCGATGCATACGCCAACGTCTTTAGATGAGGTCAAACCACAGATTGTACGTCTGATTGATGCCTTGCTGCATGTGCAGCAGATTAATAGCGATAATCAGCTGGAGGTTCGGGAAAAGATTTTAAATCGTATTCTTAGCCCGCGAGAACTTGAGCTGTATAGTGAAATCTCAGATGAGCCGATTGATTTGGCCGAGATTTTAAATGATATTGCCGGATTGTTATTACGTGATCGTTTGAGCATGTTAGGAATTGCAGAAGTTTGCCTGTGGAGCGACCGGATCATGACTCAGGATGAGCTGGATGTGATGGAGCTTTTGTACTGGCGCTTGGGCTTTGAATCCAATGAAATTACCCAGCAAATGCTTAAGAAAAACAGCTTGATGATTATCTAGTATTTTTAAATTAATAAGATGTATTTAAGTCCAGTCTTTCAAGAACTGATCTATAAACAAACTTGCAGTAGAAAAAAGTAATCTTATAAATTGATTTCTATTCTGAGTTAAAATGACTCAAGATAGAGAGTGAAAAGCTAGAAATAGTTCGGCAAAGAAAAGCGAATCCCGTTAAAATGTTCGACCTGAAATAGGTGATGAAGAAAAGATGATTGGGCATCAGCGTGACATACTGGCAACATTAGGAATCGATATCTGGATTCCTAAGGGCGACGTATGTCAGCAGTATCAGGTTTCGATCTGGCGTGATCAGGCCCCAGCAGAATTGCATAGCGAAATCATTCTGCCACAACCGACTCAGATTGCTCCGGTAGAAAAAGCTCCTTTAATTGCGCCTGAGCCTGTTACAGTTGAAGCAAAAGCTGAAGTTAAAAGTAAAGTACCAGTAATGGTTGCACCAATTCAGGAACAGCGGGAAATTCTTCATATTTCGCCATTCAACTTGCAGGCTTTAAGCTTGGAACATTGCACGATTGTCATCGATGCCACAGAAATGACCGAGCAAACCCAGCTTTTATGGACGAACATCCAGCGTGTTCTGCAAAGTGAATTTTATGAACTGAACTGGCCCTTTCCTTGGGTGAATCTGCAAGATGGCCGGGGTGTTGAATCTTATATTCAGGGTTTTCTGGACATGATGAGCCTGGAAAAAAATATCATTTCCCTTGGCTCTATTCCGCATGTGACACATAATAAAATGATTCAACTGGCATCTTTACAGGAAATGCTGGATCAGCCCATACTTAAAAAACGCTTATGGCAGTTTATGCAAAACAGGCCAGAGAACTCAGAATAATATTGATGTGGAATAGGGACATATGAAACAAAAAGTGATTGTATTTAGCCAGATCGATCAGGATGTCCAGAAAAAACTCGAACAAAATTTTAATGTAGTAACTTTACAGCCGAAACTGGGCAATGTACATGAACAGTTGCTGGAACATGTGCGCGATGCCGATGGCATGATTGGGGCAGGCCGACTGCTCAATCGCGATAATCTGGCACCAGCAACCCGACTTAAAATCATTTCTAGTGTCAGTGTAGGGTATGACAACTATGCAGTTGATTATCTGAATGAAAAAAATATCTATCTGACCAATACTCCACATGTCCTGACTGAAACCACGGCAGATCTGGGATTCACACTGTTAATGGCAGCTGCACGCAAAGTGGCTTATCTGGATCACTGGACCAAACAGGGACAATGGCACCGCACGACACGTGAAGCGCAGTTTGGTATGGATATTTTCGGAAAAACGCTGGGGATAATTGGACTAGGGCATATTGGGGCAGCAGTTGCACGCCGTGGGTTTTACGGTTTCAATATGAATATCCTGTACCATAATCGCCATGAAAAACCGGAATTGGCTCAAGGCCTCAGTGCACAGTATTGCTCTCTGAATGAGCTTTTGCAGCGTTCAGATTTCGTGGTGGTTACCGTGGATTTAAATGCTGAATCAAAAGCTCTGATTGGAGCCGAACAACTGGCACAAATGCAGCCACATGCGGTGCTGGTGAATATCTCCCGTGGGCCTGTGATTGATGAGCAGGCTTTGATCGAAGCCTTAAAAGCCAACCAAATCTTTGCTGCGGGGCTGGATGTCTATGAGAAAGAGCCTTTAAAAGAATCAGAATTATTTGAGCTGGATAATGTCATTACCTTGCCCCATGTCGGTTCGGCCACAGTGGCGACACGTCGAAAAATGGCTGAGCTGGCTTATCAGAATCTGGTCGATGCACTTGAAGGGCGGGTGCCACGCTATGTGGTGAATCCGCAAGTGATTGGTTCATCTAAGTAATATTAAATAACATTTCCCTGCATCTATGCTCATTTTTCGATGCTATATTCGAGACAGGTTGAAACTGAATTTTAGAGATTTTTCATTGAAACGTTTGGTATTGGCGTGCGGGTTAGGTCTGTGTGCAACGGCAGGACATAGTGATAATAATTATTTTAATCAGCCTGCTGCACAATTTTCTGTACCGGATATTGGTGCGGGCGTCGGATTGATCGATCAGCAAAAAGAACAAATGATCGGCGAAAAGGTCTATCGTCAAGTCCAGAAACAAATGCCTGTGATTCAGAATCCATGGCTTGAAGATCAGTTACTTTCCATATTTTCCCACATTCTCAGTCAGACCAAATTACAGCAGCCGATTGGGTTAATGGTAATCAATGATCCGAAAATTAATGCTTTTGCAGTACCCGGCGGATTATTTGCTTTAAATGCTGGCCTGATTAATTCAGCCCGGAATACAGACGAAGTGGCAGGGGTGATGGCACATGAAATTGCACATGTTACACAACGTCATTACAGTCGTTCGCAAGAAACCTTTAAAGGACAAGGGTTATTAGCCTTAGCAGGGATTCTGGTGGGGGCATTAGTCGCTTCACAGGCAGATGGTGATGCAGGTGCAGCAGTGATGATGGGTTCTCAAGCAGCACTACTGGATCAGCAATTGACTTATAGCCGTAATCAGGAACGTGAGGCGGACCGGATCGGGATGCAATATATGTATGCTGCCGGCTATAGTCCGCACAGTATGGCGGATTTCTTTGAAGTGATGCATCGTTCCACTAGCCGTTTAAGCTTTATGCCAGATTTCTGGCTGACGCATCCTTTAACTACTGAGCGTATGAGTGAAGCGCGTTTGCGCGCCAATCAGTTGCCTGCGGTTAAGCGTAATTTAAATGATCAGGATTTTGAAATCATTAAATGGTATACGCGGGTACTGTCACGTCAGACCACTGAACAACAGCTCAACTTAATGGTGCAACGTAATGATTTTCCTGGCCAGCTGGCTTTAACGGCTTATCAGCTTCAGCAGGGAGACTTTCAGGCGGCACAAGCCGCACTGGATCAAGCCAAAAAGCACAATAAAATGCATCCTTTGCAGGTGTTATTTCAAACTGATATTTATCTGGGGCAAAATCAGCTGGATAATGCGCTAAAAAGCATTAGTTCAGCCGCACGAATCATGCCGGAAAACCGTGCTTTAAATTATAAATATGCCGAAACCCTAATTCGTGCCAAACAACCTGATCAAGCCAGAACCATAGTACAGCGCTTTTTAAATAGCAATACCCGTGATGTTAGTGGCTGGAGATTAATGCAACTGGCAGCGAATGCAGCACCTGATTCATCAATAAAAGCCGCCAACGTCTTGCGTTATCGGGCTGAAGTGGAGTACTGGTCAGGCTATGAAGAAACTGCGATTAAGTCCTTAATACATGCTCAACGCATCAGCAAAGGCAATCAGTCTTTATCGGCAACGATTGGCCAGCGTTTAAAACAGATGCAGCAAACGCGACAGTTTAAAATTTAAGTCTATTTTTCTAATGATTTTTAGCTTCAGTAGATATAGCCGAAGTTCACTAAATCACGCTACAATCCGGGCAAAGCTAAGTTGTTTATTTCAATTATTTTATGAAAAAAATATTATTGGGTTTATTGATATTGGGGTGTGGCGGAAATGTATTGGCGGCTAGTGCTGCAGAATACGTGCAGTCCGTTGAACAGATTAATACTGATTATCAAAAAGAATCACGCCAGTTTTTAAAAGGTTTAAATCCACAGCAGCAGGGTTTTAGCGCATCGCAGAATCAGCAGTTTTGCGCGATTGTACAGCGCTATGTGGATCGCTTATATAAAGCGGCAGATCAGAACCGGGCTTATCTGGATCGTCAGTATCAAAATGTAGGCAAGCAGGATGTCATACTGCAGGTAAAATCTTCAAAAGAGATGCAGTTGCTGAAACGTTATAATGTGGATTGTAATTTGCAGTAAGAATAAATAAGAAAATGCTGAGAACTGTCCGGAATGGAGGCAGTTCAACGCAGATTTAGATTTGAAATAGAATGGGAAATTAAGCAAGTTTTGCTTTAATTTTTGATGAAACTTGTGCAGGATCGGCGCGCCCGGCTATGAGCGGACGCAGAGAATTCATCACCTTACCCATATCTTTCATGCTAGTAGCTTGTTGCGCTTCAATTGTTTGCGCAATCAGGGAATCAAGTTCTTCCTCAGTCATAGCTTCTGGTAGAAATTGAGAGAGAACCTCAACTTCGGCTTGTTCCTTACTAGCTAAATCATCTCGACCAGCGCCTTCAAAGGCTTTGATCGATTCTTTACGTTGTTTAATTTGCTTTTCAATGACCGCAAGAACTTGAGCATCGTCAAGTTCTTTACGCTCATCGACTTCGATTTGCTTAATTGCTGCTTGCAGACTACGAATGACCGTCAACTTTGACATATCTTTGGCACGCATGGTGGCTTTCAATACGTCAGTAATCTGGTTTTTTAAAGTAGTCATTATTTATTCCAAGCAGTCAATCACAAATTAATCTTAGTAAAGGCGAGTAGTACGTACTGATTCACGCGCCAATTTCTTTTGGTAGCGTTTAACAGCAGCAGCTTTTTTACGTTTACGTTCTTGAGTTGGTTTTTCGTAGAATTCACGTTTACGAACGTCAGCAAGAACACCCGCTTTTTCGCATGAACGTTTGAAACGACGGATAGCTACGTCTACTGGTTCGCCTTCTTTCAATTTAACTTGTGGCATGAAGAATCCTCATTAAGTTATGGATAAGATCAGGGCCGAATTGCCCTCGATCACAAGTGAAGGTCAGTATTTTACTCATTTACATCTCATATCACAAGTCTATAATAGTTGCTGCAATAGATTTGATACAGGTTATAGGCAGTTTAATGATCGTTTTAGGCTTGGAAACGTCGTGTGATGAAACAGGACTTGCGCTGTATGACAGCGAGTTGGGTTTGCGCGGACAGGTGCTGTACAGCCAGATTAAACTGCATGCTGAATATGGCGGCGTCGTACCAGAACTGGCTTCGCGCGACCATGTGCGTAAACTCATTCCCTTACTGAATGAACTGCTTGAACAAAGTGGCATCAAAAAATCAGAAATTGATGCGGTGGCCTATACCCGTGGTCCGGGCCTGATGGGCGCGTTAATGACTGGCGCACTGTTTGGTCGGACTTTGGCCTTTGCCTTAAATAAACCGGCAATTGGTGTGCACCATATGGAAGGTCATATGCTGGCACCATTACTTTCTAAAACGCCACCGGAATTTCCATTTGTGGCATTACTGGTGTCTGGTGGTCACTCACAGCTCATGGCCGCTTATGGTATTGGACAATATGAATTACTCGGTGAATCGATTGATGATGCGGCGGGTGAAGCATTTGATAAAGTTGCGAAAATGATGGGTCTGCCATATCCGGGCGGCCCGAATATTTCCAGACTAGCTGAGCAGGGCGACCCGAACGCCTTTGCTTTCCCACGTCCAATGCTGCATCAAGGTTTGGAGTTTTCATTCAGTGGTTTAAAAACTGCAGTTTCTGTTCAAATGAAGAAACTCGGTGAAGAAAGACGTGATGCAGATATCGCTGCGAGCTTCCAGGAAGCCATTGTCGATACACTTGTTAAAAAATCAGTGAAGGCATTGAAACAGACTGGCTTAAAACGTCTGGTGATTGCTGGTGGTGTAAGTGCCAACAAGCGTTTACGTGAACGCCTGGAAGCAGACTTGGCGAAAATCAAAGCCACCGTGTACTATGCAGAACCTGCGCTGTGTACCGATAATGGTGCGATGATTGCCTTTGCGGGTTATCAACGTCTAAAAGCCGGACAGCAAGATGGTTTGGCTGTGACCACAACTCCACGTTGGCCGATGACCGAGTTGACGGATCCTCAAGCAGTTTAAAAATATATATAAGAAGGGGCGAAAAGCCTCTTTTGTATGTTCTGATCACCCAAGAAAAAATTAGTTTGAATAAGGCACCCAGACATTTTTCTGCACATTATATTCATATTGAACTAGATCAATATACGTCGATTCAAAAGAGGTATATTTGTCATCTTTTTTGATATGAAAACAATTACGGATATTGCTATAGGTTTGATGCGTACCAGGATGGTCACCGTCATATTGTGAGCCCATAAGACATACTCTTGAATCATTTAATGAAAAAGTATAGGAAGGCTTTTTTTTAAGATTGCCGTTATTATCTTCCCAACCCGTAAATTGATAGTTGAGCGGATAGCCAATACCTGTCTGAGTATCCAACGCAATCAGTTCTAAAGAATCAAGCGTGCCGGTATTTAACAAAATAAATTTGTGATCAAAATTTGCCTTTGATGTTTTTAATACATCTTTGTATCTTGAAATATTGCTTTTAGAGCAAAAATTTCCATTAAACAGATCAGAATCACAATCTGAAACTTCCCGAAAATTTGCATTAGGTTGTGCTTGAATCGAACTATATGAGATCAGTATTGAGCTGAAAAGTATTATTTTTTTAATCATAATTATATAAATAGATAAGTACTATAAGTAAGAGAATACAAGCTATTATAAAAAAAGTGGATAGCTTAAATCACATTATAAAGATCCATATTACTACAATTCAATCTAATATTTAGAAATCTGATCATTGGTGCAATTAAGAAATATAGATATTAAATATTGAAATAAAAACCTCACCACCATTTGATGAGGTTTTTTATAGTTATTTACCAATAATATTGGACCAAAGAATATCATCTACTTTTTCATTAGCGAGATACACTCCAGCTTTCAATGACTGCGGGGAGTCTTGGCTAATCCTGGTGATTAGCTGCGAGTTAAATAAGCCTTTTTGATGCGTTATGCTGACACTACCTTCCTCAGGCAAATGATGATAATTATTTGCCACTGTTTCCTTCATGATAAATGGAGTAGAACCTGTATCGAAACTAAAGGTATATCTGAAAGTGGCATCTAAAGGCTGACCGATCACAGTACCCTTTGAATTTAAGGTTCGTATAGCATGACTATCGTTGCCAAAGTCATCAACTAAACTAAAGGAATAATCTTTTAATTGTAAATACTCGCGGCTTTCAGCATTATAAATATCACCTTCTGGCAATTTATTGCTATCTGTTTTTACACGCTGGAAGCTCAGATTGGAAATATTGTAATTACGCTCTTGACCTGTGTCTGATTTAGAAGATGTATATTGAATCGAGCCAGAGATCAAATATTGATCTTTCAAACTAAAATCCAAGTTATGTCCATAGCGTACATTGTCAAAAGAAACGGTGGTTGTATCACCATCGCTAATTTGTGTGATTTTAGAACCTGCTACAAATGTCTTGTCCAGAACAATACAAGTTTCTTTACTTGACTTTAAGGTTAGTGTCTTGGTATTACCATTTGTTGTAACTTCAGCACACGTTAAATTACCAATCTTTATGCTGTTTACTCCAAGATTATAAATCTGCACAGCACGTCCTGTACGACCAAGGGGATAATCAGCAAAAATTTCTCCCACCATATGGGCTAAGGCTTCATTATAGTTATGTGCAAGTTCGCTGGTACCTTCCTGGCCGGTAAGTTTATCTTTGATTTTATCAAGCAAGTCATATTCAGTAAAAGGAACAAAGTCATCAGGTATTTCTGGTGAAATTGCTTCTGGTAAATTTTCTGGCAAGTTGGTTGCTGGTGTCTTGCTGTTACTGCTTCCGCCGCCGCCGCATGCAATTAATAGAGTACTTAACAGTGCTATGCCACTCACTTTGAATCGAAGTGTCATGATTATTCCCTCAATATCTATTTTAAAATTTATGTAAATAGATGGTATTTTTCTTGATATATCACTTTTAAGACATAGTGGTTTTTTAAATTCTAAAGTAACAACTACATCTCAAATTCATGGAAATTATGCATGATTATTGTAGGTTTACAATTTTGGATAATTAGGATGAAAAGAGTTAATCTTTTGATTATTAATAAGATAAACTTGATGAAATAATTTTTTTATTTAGAGTAAATACTCTAAATATTTTTAATAAACAATTACCTAAGTGCTCATATGAACTTTAGAATTAAGATGAATTTATTAGATCTCTTTCATAAATCAAAAAACGATCTTCTTTTTGGTTAATATTTGCACTCCGGATTTCTTGGCATTCGTGCATAATCTGCGGATGAAATACATCGATTCAAACAAGCTTTCTGATCCTCAGTTCACAGGCATCTCATGGTCAACTTTCTATTTGATGGTTGAGCAATTGCAGAAGCATGTCTCTGCCAAAGGCAGACCGCCCAAGTTAAGCCTGGAGGATCAGGTTCTGCTCTGTCTGAGCTATTGGCGGGAATACCGAACCTTATTTCACGTTGCGACGAGTTACGGGGTTTCAGAGCCCACAGCCTCAAGAATTGTCCGTCATGTTGAAGACTGCCTGATTCGGTCCAATCTGTTTAATTTACCCAAAGATTTACCCGAGGGCGAAGGCATCGACTGGAATGTTGTAA
>NZ_VPDM01000079.1:0-1094 GCF_013417645.1 Acinetobacter sp. YH12236 | reverse complement strand
CATTGCTGTCCCACAATTTTTCACAAGAGGAAGCTCAAATGAGCTTCCTCTTGTTTTATGGGTATTTTATCGGGTGAAAATAAAGCTTTTAAAGTTCTTCTTTCAAACAAATTCACTTGAATTATTCTGAGTAAACGTTGAACTGTCCAACCTGTTTTTCCTAAATGTTGAGCGAAACTCACCAATAAATAGGCGATCATCGCAATCCAGATTTGTGTCTGAATTGCGTTCCTGCTGCGGCCTAGAAACGCTTTTAATTTGAGATTCTGCTTAATCGCCTTAAAGAACAGCTCAACTTTCCAACGATCTTTATAAATCGCCGCAATGGTGGAGGCGGCTAAATGAAAGTTATTGCTGAGAAAGCTAAAGTGCTTGCCACTTTGCTGATCTCTATATTCAATTCTTCTTAACACTGGGGCTTTTCTTTTTAGGGCATGTGCGCTATTCAGCTGAATGGTTTCATCTTTTAGAATACCTTTGGATTCAAGCACTGGATGTTGCTGGATCACCTGATACACAGATTTAGGCCTAAAACGTGTGACAAATCCAATGTTTTGAGCAGTCAGATTTGCATACCATTGGTAATCGACATAGCCTTTATCAAAAACTACAATGCTGCCAGCAGGAAACTGGAATTTGCGGCCTTGTACCATGTCATTTTCTTTGCCATTTTCAACTGCAACAAACTCAGGAATATCATTGCTGTGATTCAATCCTATACTGAGTTTCATGCTGGCTTTTGAGTCGTGAACTTTGGCCCATTCACATAAGGAAAGCGACAGGTCAATATGACTGGCATCCAAGGAATACAAGGGATTCTTAAAGCGAAATTTATGAGCGACTTTTGAGTGGTCATAGTATTTAAGCAACTTGTAAAATAGCTGTTGATACAAGGCAGCAGGCTGCTGCTCATTGATTCGTGCCAGCGTGCTTCGGGGAATAGACTTTGCTCCGAGATGACTTAGCTTTTCCTGTTGGCACTCCAAATTGGATTGAATATCTCTCAGACTTTGCCTACAAGAGAATTGAGACATCAATATGGCAATAAACTGATCCCACCGGGAAGCCGCTCTAAATTTCTGTCCAACATGGTG
>NZ_VPDM01000078.1:0-1113 GCF_013417645.1 Acinetobacter sp. YH12236 | reverse complement strand
GAACATAACTAACAGGAACATAACGCCAACCACAACCGCAGTCAGCCCCGTGCGACCACCGACTGCCACACCAGAAGTACTTTCAATATAGGCAGTAACAGACGAGGTGCCGATAAACGCCCCCGCCACCGAACTGACGCTATCAACATACAGCGCCTTATTCATATTGGGGAATTTACCGTTACTATCTATTAAGCCCGCTGGTGATGCTGCCAACTTACTGATTTAGTGTATGATGGTGTTTTTGAGGTGCTCCAGTGGCTTCTGTTTCTATCAGCTGTCCCTCCTGTTCAGCTACTGACGGGGTGGTGCGTAACGGCAAAAGCACCGCCGGACATCAGCGCTATCTCTGCTCTCACTGCCGTAAAACATGGCAACTGCAGTTCACTTACACCGCTTCTCAACCCGGTACGCACCAGAAAATCATTGATATGGCCATGAATGGCGTTGGATGCCGGGCAACTGCCCGCATTATGGGCGTTGGCCTCAACACGATTTTACGTCACTTAAAAAACTCAGGCCGCAGTCGGTAACCTCGCGCATACAGCCGGGCAGTGACGTCATCGTCTGCGCGGAAATGGACGAACAGTGGGGCTACGTCGGTGCTAAATCGCGCCAGCGCTGGCTGTTTTACGCGTATGACAGGCTCCGGAAGACGGTTGTTGCGCACGTATTCGGTGAACGCACTATGGCGACGCTGGGGCGTCTTATGAGCCTGCTGTCACCCTTTGACGTGGTGATATGGATGACGGATGGCTGGCCGCTGTATGAATCCCGCCTGAAGGGAAAGCTGCACGTAATCAGCAAGCGATATACGCAGCGAATTGAGCGGCATAACCTGAATCTGAGGCAGCACCTGGCACGGCTGGGACGGAAGTCGCTGTCGTTCTCAAAATCGGTGGAGCTGCATGACAAAGTCATCGGGCATTATCTGAACATAAAACACTATCAATAAGTTGGAGTCATTACCGGCATTTTCTTGTCTCTCCGACAGACTGACCGAATTGTTATCAATGTTAACAAAAAAAGAACAATTGGTTATAAGGAGAGAGTATGCGTGTCATCACCCTGGCGGGTAGTCCTCGCTTTCCTTCTCGCTCCAGCTCCTTGCTG
>NZ_VPDM01000077.1:0-1161 GCF_013417645.1 Acinetobacter sp. YH12236 | reverse complement strand
CTGACTTTTGCACGTTGCGCCATATATTTCATTTGTCTTCTTAGAATATTATAGGCAATAAAGACTCCCCATAATTCTTGATAAATCAAGGCAGGTTGTTTACTCCTTAAATGCTTCCCTTCCTGTAAGTTACTCTTGATTTCTCGGTAACACATTTCTATTTCCCAACGCTGGGCATAGAGTTTTGCTAAAGCTAATAATGGATATCTCTTTGAATCTATTAGTGAAGTGATATAACGTCTAATCTTACCTGCCTGCTCAACCTCAATGAGACGTGCCTCCCAATAGTCTCCTAAGGCTGGATTAAGTTTTTTAGCTCTTGTTGATATCGGCATTCTAATATGAAAGTCATGTTGCGAATTACGCTCCACAATCTCATACCGTAAATTATCTTTTGCACGCATAAGCCAATGACTTTCTTCTGCACGTTTTTGCCACCCGATGAGAAAATCTGCAGAGAAATAGGCTCGATCAAATAGGGTAATACTGTGTGAACAAGGAGATAATTGGCTTGCCAGTGTGAGTTCACCTTGATCCATACTACCTATTTGAGCATCTATAATTTCATGGGTCGCGGTATTTACTAAGCAGGTTGCTCTCACTTGTGGATAAGGAGCATCAGCAGTTTTTCCTTTAGATGAACCAAAGTGTGCAAAATTCTCATCTGTATAAGGCATAGACCAAACAACACCATCAACAGCGCACACACTCAGACCGTGAAAGTTTGAGTATTGCTGCTGAGATTCTTCAAACCAGGCTTGGCTAAGTAAAGAAAATAGCGCATTTAAAGGTTCTGATCCTAAACGTTGTCGTGCTTGTACTACTGCGCTAGGAACACAATATTCTGTTGTACCAAATACAAGTTTTAGCTGTTCTACGACATATCCGATAGGTTGATTTCGAAATAAAGCGAGTCCAATGACAAGCCACACCACATGTTCAGCAGGTAACTTCCTTCTTCTAATTGATGCCTTACCTGTTTGATGCAGACTTTCCTCAATCCAGTTGAAATCAATAAATTCACTAAAATGGCTAAGTGAAGGTAAAGAATGTTGAAGGGTGCAATCTAAATTTTCAGATAAAGTCATAAAAAAATGAGCGTATTTACATACACTCATTTTTACTACATTTTACTAATATTTGCTTAACTGACTGGCATTA
>NZ_VPDM01000076.1:0-1210 GCF_013417645.1 Acinetobacter sp. YH12236 | reverse complement strand
TGGTGGGTCTGACAAGACTTGAACTTGTGACCCCACGCTTATCAAGCGTGTGCTCTAACCAACTGAGCTACAGACCCTCAGATACATCGTCATGAAGAACAACTTGTTGTGGATTCTTACCAATCGTCAATCTTTCGTTAAGGAGGTGATCCAGCCGCAGGTTCCCCTACGGCTACCTTGTTACGACTTCACCCCAGTCATCGGCCACACCGTGGTAAGCGTCCTCCCTAAGGTTAGACTACCTACTTCTGGTGCAACAAACTCCCATGGTGTGACGGGCGGTGTGTACAAGGCCCGGGAACGTATTCACCGCGGCATTCTGATCCGCGATTACTAGCGATTCCGACTTCACGCAGTCGAGTTGCAGACTGCGATCCGGACTACGATCGGCTTTTTGAGATTAGCATCTGCTCGCGCAGTAGCAACCCTTTGTACCGACCATTGTAGCACGTGTGTAGCCCTGGCCGTAAGGGCCATGATGACTTGACGTCGTCCCCGCCTTCCTCCAGTTTGTCACTGGCAGTATCCTTAAAGTTCCCACCCGAAGTGCTGGCAAATAAGGAAAAGGGTTGCGCTCGTTGCGGGACTTAACCCAACATCTCACGACACGAGCTGACGACAGCCATGCAGCACCTGTATCAGAGTTCCCGAAGGCACCAATCCATCTCTGGAAAGTTCTCTGTATGTCAAGGCCAGGTAAGGTTCTTCGCGTTGCATCGAATTAAACCACATGCTCCACCGCTTGTGCGGGCCCCCGTCAATTCATTTGAGTTTTAGTCTTGCGACCGTACTCCCCAGGCGGTCTACTTATCGCGTTAGCTGCGCCACTAAAGCCTCAAGGGCCCCAACGGCTAGTAGACATCGTTTACGGCATGGACTACCAGGGTATCTAATCCTGTTTGCTCCCCATGCTTTCGCACCTCAGTGTCAGTATTAGGCCAGATGGCTGCCTTCGCCATCGGTATTCCTCCAGATCTCTACGCATTTCACCGCTACACCTGGAATTCTACCATCCTCTCCCATACTCTAGCTAACCAGTATCGAATGCAATTCCCAAGTTAAGCTCGGGGATTTCACATTTGACTTAATTAGCCACCTACGCGCGCTTTACGCCCAGTAAATCCGATTAACGCTTGCACCCTCTGTATTACCGCGGCTGCTGGCACAGAGTTAGCCGGTGCTTATTCTGCGAGTAACGTCCACTTATCCC